>NZ_VIKZ01000018.1:97913-114740 GCF_009711985.1 Dolichospermum sp. UHCC 0260
TTTTTGTAATATCCCTATCCCTAAATTATTTTAAATAAATTGAGTATTTGTAATTTGTATTTTGAGAATTTTATGTTTGAAAATCGTATATATTAACCTTAATCATAAATTCCTAAACCCTAAAAACACAACTCAAACAAACATCCTGGAAATCCTTAAATCCTGGATATCCTGATTCAGACAATTTAATTTTATAACCCTATGAGTTTTGACAACGTTTGCAAACTATTAGCAGAAAAATATCCCTTTGATTTTGCTAAATGGTTGCTTCCCCAAGCACCAAAAACCATCAAAGTCTTAAAAACCGAATTGAGTATAGAACCAATTCGCGCTGATTTTGTCACCTTCCTACAAACAGAAAATCGCATTTTACATATTGAATTTCAAACCAACCCACAATCTAAACCTCCGATTCCTTTTAGAGAGTTAGACTATTCAGTGAGATTAATCCGTACATATCAAGTTCCTGTAACCCAAGTTGTGATTTTCTTACAAGAAACAAATGATCCAATTGTTTTTACTGAAGAATATGTTAACGAAACAACACGACACCGTTATCGTGTAATCAGAATGTGGGAACAAGATTCAGCATTATTTCTCAATAATCTGGCATTATTACCATTAGCACCATTAACACAGACAAATTCACCTCAAGGCTTATTATCCCAGATTGCCAATAATGTTGCTAAAATTGCAGATAGGGAGACTAAACAGGATATTGCAGCTTACACAGAGATTTTAGCAGGTTTGCGATTTGAGAAAGACTTTATTCGTCAATTGTTAAGTGAGGATATTATGCAAGAATCAGTCATTTATCAGGACATTTTGCAGAAGGGAGAAAGAATAGGAGAACAAAAGGGAGAACAAAGAGGAGAAATTAAATTTTGTTTGTTTTTACTTAATCAACGGTTTGGGGAAATTGATTCTTTAATAGTTGAAAAAGTCAAAGGTTTACCTGTTGAACAGTTAGAAAATCTAGGTGCGGCGTTGTTTAATATTTCGGAAGTTGCTGATTTAGTCACTTGGTTAAATCAACAAGATCATCAGAACTAATAATTTGTGGGGTTGGGTTGCAAAACCCAACCTACTTGATAATTACAAATTTTTCATTAAAGCTACTAAAATTTTCATTAAAGTTTCTAAATCATTGGGGACACGATAAAGGTTTAGATCTTGAGTAATTTCTTTTGATTCCCGATGTAAAATTACAAATTGCCAAATATTACCAATAGAAACTGCACCATACAGGATAGGATGATCAATAGGAGACCAATTATCAAAGGCAATTAATTCTACAGCTAATTGGACAATTCCTCTTTCTAAATCGGCATTTTTAGCTTCAATAACTAATAATTGATTGTCAGCTTTAATATAATAATCAACAACTCCTTTTAATTGATTATTGATATTCAACCCATACTCTACTCTAACTTTAGCATGGGTATAGTGAATTAGTTCCATAATTACAGGAGCAGTTAAAAATTCTCTCCTGGCTGTTTCACTGGTTAAACTCTCCGAAAATTAAATATGCGTGACATGAAACCTCTGTAGAGACGTTCCATGGAACGTCTCTACAATCTTTACCGGAGATGTCTAATGAATTATCTCCTTTGTTAGCGTTGTTTATATTATAACTGCTTATATTATATTCCTCTGTGTTCTCTGTGCCTCTGTGGTTCATTTAATTATTTTTTATACAAAACAAGAAAGCGGAAAAGCGGGCAAGATGCCCGCACCACAAGATAGAGAATCTTAAAGGCTGTGTTTGTTAACCTACATTAGCAACATAAGGACTCGTCAACTTATCCAACTGCTGAGTTAACAGACTGAGGAATAAACCCACATCTGTCACCACACCTACAGATTCTATTGAACCGCGATCGCTCAATTTTGTCACTACAGCCGGGTTTATGTCCACACAAACCATCTTCACACCAGCCGGAGTCATATTTCCCACCCCAATAGAATGCAGCATGGAAGACAGCATCAAAATCATATCTGCACCTTGGATGATTTGGGAATACTCCTGTTGTGCTAAAATCAAGTTCATTTGGGTATCGGGTAAAGGTCCATCATCCCGAATTGAACCAGCGAGGGAGAAGGGAATGTTATTTTTCACACATTCATACATCACCCCACTTTTCACCACTCCCGCTTCCACAGCTTTAGCAATGCTACCAAAACGGCGGACGATATTAATGACTTTTAAATGATGTCTATGTCCACCACGCACAGCCACGCCCCGCTTCATATCCACACCCAGGGATGTTCCCAGCAGGTTTTGTTCCATATCATGAACAGCGATCGCATTTCCGCCCAAAAGACCCTGTACATAGCCTTCTCGAACTAAGCGACAGAGATGTTCACCCCCACCTGTATGAATCACCACAGGACCTGCCGTGACAACTACTTTACCGCCGCTATCCTTAATTTTACGTAATTCCCAAGCTACTTGTTCCACAACTAATTCCACCCGTCTTTCGCTGGAAACACCGGAAGACATGAAGCTGAATTCTTGAGAATTGCGTTGTTCGCGTGATTCGGCTTTGCGGACGGTGCGGATACCCAATACATCGACAACCACTTTATCGCCGATTTCTAAATCACGGAGGAGTTTGCATTTTGCTACTATACCATTAGCAGTTGTGGAAATAGCGATCGCCCCATCCATGCGTTGATTTTGCACCTTCAGCCATTCTCCATTTACACGAATTTCAGTAGGATAAATCGTGCTGACATAGAAATCATCAGGAGCAACACCCGCTTGAATCACAGGTTCTAACTTAGAATCGCGCTCATCTTGGGGTAAATCCACCGCACCCAAATCAATCAACTGGGAGATGATTTCTTCCATCACTTCGTGAGATGGTGCAGATACCCTCACCTCAGCCGCAGATGTACTTTGACGTTGTTCTCCCAAGTTGAATTTGAGAACTTGGAAACTTCCCCCCATTTCCACAATTAAATCTAAAGCGCGGTTAATCAAACCTGCATCTAGTAAGTGTCCTTCCATGCGGATGACACGACTTTCTACAGATGCGTTAGCGTAAATTTCCTCGCCAATAGGTTCTGTTACTCGCAAAGTCAAGCATTTAGCCGCACCACCAGCTTTGAGAAATTCTGTTAAAGGGGTTTCAATGACTTGGAAACCAACTTCTGCTAACCGTGATTTTAAACTTTCACTGGCTTTGTTCATAATCACGATGCTTTCCACATTCACCGCATTACAAGCAAAGTTAACAGCATCAGCTTCTTCAATAGCAATCCGCTTTTCAGGTGCGACGCGCATTTCAATCACGCGGTTAGAGTAGGAATCAAACGCACCAGGATAATACAGCAAATAACCATTCGCCAAAGGACAAAAGCAGGTATCAAGATGATAAAACCGCTCATCCATTAAGCGTAGGGAAATCACCTCAATGTCCAGCCATTTAGCCAGGTAGGGGTGAGAATCCAATTCTGAGCGGAAACCGTATCCAGCCCATAACCAGCGTCCTTCTCGGTCTAGGAGTGCATCACCAGCACCTTCAAAGGGGAGGTCTTTGGGAAGAGTGTAAACATTAAAACCATTTTGTTCAAACCACTGTTGAAAATACGGTTCTTCACCTTGGCGTTCCTTATGCAAAAAGCGGCTGAGAACGACGTTTTCACCAAGGACTAAACCCGCGTTAGCACTGAATACCATATCAGGCCAGCCTTTTTCGGGGGCAACTAAATCAACAATGGCATGATCTTTAATTACATGGTATAATTTATTCCATTGCTCCACAGCGCGTTCGCGGGAGGACTTATGAATATTCCCTTCCATCCAAGGATTAATCACATAATCCACATCATAATGGTCAGGAGCGCACATCAAAAAACGAATTTGGGAAACCATAAAAATCTTACTAACTTCTAAAATGCTACTAATGTCTTCTGGATACAGAGTTTTGGTGATCCAATTCTGTCAAATCTGCTACTTAACCTCTACCTTCTGTTCTTGGTAGGCTTTACAAGGATATCGTTATTATTCTATTACCACTAGGGACAATGTGAGAGATAAGAGCAAAAAATATGTTATGGGGGATGTTATAGTGCTGATACTAGCATCTAATAAGATTGAACTTCAGGGAAAAATACCATGTCAAATATTCGTCATATTCCAGAAGGAACTTCCTTAAATAACCCAGTATATGCAATTCATAACCTTGAATCTAGACTTGTTTCTTTAGATGAACAACAACAAGAAATTTCTTCTAAATATCCTCCTGGAGCGCAACGGATTAGAGGATTAGCTGGAAGTGGAAAGACTGTCACATTTGGTCAACGTGCCGCTACTATCCACAAAGAGCATCCAGACTGGAAAATTGCCTTTATTTTCTTTACTCGTTCTCTTTATGATCAGATTATACATGAGAGAATTTCTACATACTATCAAAAATTATCTAATGGACAAAAGCCAAATTGGAATAATTTAAATGTACTCCATGCTTGGGGCGCAAAAGATAGGGATGGTTTCCATCGCAAACTGGCTAAAGAAAGTGGTATAAAAGCCCTAGATGTTAATGATGTAAAAAGGATTTTTGGTAGAAGTGTTGATCCAGGAATTGCCTTTGAATATATTTGCGATCAATTAGAAAAACAAATTATTAATTATCCCCAGCTTTATGACGTAATTTTAATTGATGAAGGACAAGATTTACCACGTGCTTTTTATCGTTTAGCCAGAAATACACTTACCGAACCAAAACGTCTTTATTGGGCTTATGATGAAGCGCAGGGGATTGGTTCATTAATAGTACCTAAACCAGAAGCAATTTTTGGCGAAAATGTAGTAAATTTACGAGGTCGTGCCGAAAATTTTAATATATCCTATAGAACTCCCAAACAATTATTAATGATTGCCCATGCTGTGAATATGGGACTATTAAGAGATGGAGGGGTTTTACAAGGTGTAAGCAAGACAAAAGAATGGGAGATTTTGGGTTATACAGTATTATTTGGAGACTTTAGTGATGCAAGTGTTAAAGAGAAAAAACTGGTGAAAATTGAACGAGAATATGATCAAAGAAAAACAGATCCACAAAAACATCCAGTAAATCTTCATCCCATAGATCAAAATGATTTTCCTTATCAAGATGCAATTGGAGATATTTTAAAAATAGAAAGTTTTGAAAATGAAGAAGATGAACAAGAATGGATAGCTCAACAAGTCGCAAATGATTTACACCAAGGATTAAACCCACGAGATATTATTATCACAGCCCTATGTGGTGATGATGAAAAAATCTATTTTAAAAACCTGAAACAAGTTTTAACTAATTATGAAATTCCTGCTTATATTGCAGGAACAGATGGTAGTCGTGACATTTTTCAAAAGGATGGTTGTGTAACAATATCTAATATTTATAGAGCCAAGGGCAACGAAGCCTATAAAGTTTATGCTTGTAGATTTGATTATGCAACCAAACCTCTGAGTTGGAAAGAAGAAAGTGAGCTTCACAAACGAAATGAAGCGTTGGTAGCTATAACCCGTGCCAGAATTTGGTGTGTGGTTACTGGTTTAGAATCTCCTATTTTTGCAGAATTACGCCAATATAAAGAACAATTTCCTTATTTGATTTTTCCAGCCTTCAATAAAAATTCTCTCAAAAGAGTCACAGATGAGTTAGATTAATAAATAATTAAGCTGAAGAATATGTAGTTTACGGGTTTGCGTCTTAACCCATCAACTTGTATCCAGTAGTTTTATTTAAGCAAGACCAGAGTTTTAAAACACTGTTACAAGGTTTAGGAACAGCTTCGGAAAGTCAAATTAAATCAGTTTTAACTGAACGTGAAGTATACTTGAGAAGGTCATAACTTGCGTTTTTACATCCATATATCCCCTTTAAGCAAAGGCTCAAATTGTGACCTCGCAAAGTATAGTACAACCAGAAGCAGAATTAACTCCTGAAATTATTACTTCTCTTAAACAAAAATAAGTAATGCAACGAGAGTGTAAGACAACAAACAAGTGATAGTATTTTTTACTGGTAATATAGGCGAAAAATGAAAATCAAATTCTCAAACTTAGGTAGTATTCAAGAAACAGAGTTAGATTTGCGTCCTCTGACAGTAATTATTGGACCAAATAACTCAGGTAAAACTTATATTGCTTATTCTACTTATGGTTTGTGGCAGCGTGCTAGACGCACTCTAAGTAGACGACGACCAGGTGATCATAAATCAGAACTAGAACTTAAGCCTGAAGAACACGATAGGTGGTCGCTTAAAATAGATCATAACTTGCTTGATTTTTTTATCAAAGATATTGAAAAAATAGCAAAACATTTTGGAGAAGACAAATATTTTGGTGTACAACAATTTTTTCAGGATTCAAGTCGTAAACTTTTCTCGACAACATCATTTGAAATGATAATTTCTCAACAAGAAGTAGAAGATGCTATCAATCAATTAATTCAGCAAGATGCTATTCCTCTGACAGATGAAACTTCTCTTAAACTTACCCGTAAAGAGGATGTTTTATTCTTTGAAATTCAACCTAAAAATGAAGAACTAAGTAAAAATCAAACATTACATCTTACCAATAGATTTATCTCTAGTGTTAAAGAAGTGCTTTTTTCTAATATTTTTCCATTTCCTGCTGAACGAAATGTGTTTATAAATATATATAAAATATTGGAAACTAAAAGATATAGAATTCTTAAACAAAAACAAAGAGAGTCATTTATCAACAGTACCTCTGAAGAGAACTTTGGCTTACCTCAACCGCCAATAGCAATAGATATCCGTTATCCACAACCAGTAGAAGATTTTTTAGATTTTCTATCTGAAATAGAACTTCAAGAAACAACCAAGATTAATTCAAACAATAAAAACGAATTTCAGAAATTAGCAGATGAGATTGAAAAACAGCTACAAAACAAAAATAAAACTAATTTAAAACCTACTAAGCTAGGTGGAAAAGAAATAAAAGTTTTAGTTAAAAAAGGTTTAGAAATTGATCTATATAATGCTTCATCTTCTATCAGGCAACTTGCACCATTACTGTTATATTTAAGATATCGTGCAAGTAAAGGTGATTTTCTGGTAATAGATGAACCAGAGATGAACTTACACCCAGAATCACAAGCAAAGCTACTTGAAGCATTATCTATTCTTGTTAATCTTGGTGTGAGAATTTTGCTCACAACTCATAGTCCTTATGTTATGGCACATCTGAATAATTTAGTTAATGGTAATCATGAAAATCCTGAAATATTAAAACGTCAATCTTCATCTTTATATCTTCAAGATGAAAGAGCATTTTTACCTATTGATAAAGTTAGTGCTTATGAAATGAAAGATAATAAATTAGTTTCATTAAATGATCCAGATTATGGCATTAGATGGGATACTTTAAGTGATATTGCTGTAGATATTCAACAAAAGTTTTTTGAAATTTATGAAGCAGGACAAGAAAAAGCAGATGAAACAGAAGAATAATTTTGCTCAAATTCTCAAAGACAAAAAAGATAAACTCAATTGGCAAAATTTTAATTTTCTAGAAAATATGCTGGTGTTTAGTACAATGCGTACAATGCCAGGAAGAAATGCTCCTCCAGAAAGTGGAATACATTTTCGGATAACTTTAGATTCTCAAAATAAAGCTATATGTATTTTATTTAAAATAGATCGAGATCATCAAAAAAATGATCCTCTAATAACAGATAAAAAACTAAGAAGACCAGATTATATGTCTCTTTATATTGATTCCGAATCTTGCATTTGTACTATCATTGAAATGAAAGGTAAAACTATTGATGAATTGAAGCGTGGAATAGATCAAATTTTACAATTGAAAGAAATTTTACAATTTGAAATTTTCAATCACTTATCAACAAAACTAAAAGTTAAGTATCAAGGAATTTTATTAACTACACCTAATGCAGATATCCCACTTAAAAAAATCACGCAAGTAAATTCACCAGATTTTAAAATTGTATCGCTTAAATGTGATCAAAAAGCTGAATTATATCCTTATGTTTCTAAGTCAAATGACTTTAAAGATAGATATAAGCATCAGAAAATCACTGAATCAACACCTTTATTTATTGAACAAATATTAACAACAAGATCATTACCAAAGCGTATTCCAGATGAATATTATTCTAAAAATTTTTCCAATAGTCAGGATAGAGAAGGAATTTATATCAATTATTTATTACCAAATGATACCGATTATATAACTTTATTATCGAATACAACACTTACCGAAATTAATATGGAGGAAAATGAATACATGAAAGAGATCATAGAAGAATTAAAGTTACTCAATTTAATAGATAGATTAGCAATAAAGTTTTCAAATAACCAAATATCAAATTATGACAACTAACACAGCTAGTAATCAAAGCTTTAAAACACTGTTACAAGGTTTAGGAAAAGCTTCCGAAAGTCAAATTAAATCAGTTTTAGCTGAACGTGAAGTAGTACAACCAGAAGCAGAATTAACTCCTGAAATTATTACCTCTCTTCAACAAAAAATAAGTAATGCAACGAGAGTGTAAAACAAAAAACAAGTAATGGTGGGTTACACCGTTGCTAACCCACCCGACAATGAAATATTTGCTGTTATGAAAACCTATTTGTTAGGTTGAGGAGTCATCCGCAAATAAGGCTTAATTTCTGCATAACCTTTAGGAAACTTAGCCTTGAGGACTTCAGGATCTTTCAAAGAAGGAACAATTACCACATCTTCACCATCTTTCCAGTCTGCGGGAGTAGCAACACTGTAATTATCGGTTAATTGCAGAGAATCAATGACGCGCAAAATTTCATCAAAGTTGCGGCCAGTGCTGGGAGGATAGGTGAAAGTCAGACGGAGTTTTTTGTTGTTGTCTATAACAAAAACAGAACGCACAGTAACAGTAGCCGCTGCGTTGGGGTGAATCATATCATAAAGTTCAGAAACCTTACGATCTGGATCTGCCAAAATTGGGTAATTGAGAGTGGTGCTTTGGGTTTCTTCAATGTCACCAACCCAGCCATTATGAGATTCTACATCATCAACGCTGAGAGCGATCGCTTTCACATTGCGTTTATCAAATTCTGGTTTTAGTTTGGCAACAGTTCCTAGTTCGGTGGTGCAAACTGGTGTAAAGTCAGCAGGATGAGAAAATAGTACCACCCAGCTATCACCAGCCCAGGTGTAAAAGTCAATTTCCCCATGAGTAGAGGCTTGAGTAAAGTTAGGTACTGTATCACCAAGACGAAGAGTCATGTAAGATTCCCTGTATTTTAAGAAAACATCTATATTCTACCGTGACAGTATGACACAAAAGACCGATTACCCCATCGGGCTGTCGCGGTTTGCAACAAAATTTTAAGTTTAAGCCAGGTGTTGTTCAACTTTTGCAACTAATTCATTTGTCCAATGGTGGACAAGTTCAGCATTAGCGGCCTCTACCATAACTCTAATTACGGGTTCTGTTCCCGAAGCCCGAACTAGGATTCTACCATGATCACCCATTGCTACTTCGGCAATAGCGATCGCTTGTTGCACAGGTTGACAACTTTCCCATCCTAAGCGTCGTTCCCGATCTAATACTCGCACATTCCGTAAGATTTGGGGATAGGTTTGGAAACTTTGATCTACCATTTCTCCCAAGGAAAGATTAGCCTCTTTCACTACCGCTGCAATATGCAAGGCTGTTAATAAGCCATCCCCCGTCATGGCATAATGACTACACAGGATATGTCCCGATTGTTCTCCTCCCAACATTCCCCCAGTTTTCTGCATTTCCGCTTGCACATATTGATCACCAACAGCGGTACGAATTAATTTACCACCTATTTGTTCCCAAGCTCTTTCAAAGCCTAAATTAGCCATAACAGTGGAAACTATTAGATTATCTGGGAGTTGTTGTTTTTGTTGTAAATGGCGACCCCAAAGGTAAAGAATGTAATCACCATTAACGGATCTGCCCGTATTATCCACAGCTAAAACCCGATCTGCATCGCCGTCAAAAGCAAAACCCATATCGGCTTGATTGGCGACTACAGCGGCTTGGAGAATATCCAAATGTGTAGAACCGCAATTGACATTAATGCGATCGCCATCAGCTTCATTATGTAAACAAATAACCTCCGCCCCCATTTCTGTAAATACCGCCGGTGCTAAACCCACCGCTGCACCCCAAGCTAAATCTAAAACAATCTTCATGCCTTGGAGAGTCAGTCCAGATGCTAAAGGTGTTTGGATAGACTGGCTATATGTTTTAATTAACTCTGTTCGTGAATAATGTCTGCCGCAATTATTTATGTTCAAATCGGGGGATAATTGACCTCGTAATCCCGCCTCAATTTCCCCTTGTAGGGCTTTGGATAACTTTCCACCCTGGGCATCAAAGATTTTAATTCCATTGTCTTCTGGGGGATTGTGGCTGGCGGAAATCATGATTCCCCCAATGGCATTAGTGATGCTGGCCAGATAGGCTACACAAGGTGTGGGGCATAATCCCAAATACCACACTTCTAAACCAGCAGCGGTTAACCCAGCACTCAAAGCCATGGCTAACATATCACTGGAGTTTCTGGAGTCTTGTCCCAGGATAATTGGTCCTAGATCAGTGGCATAATTACGGAGGACAATTCCCGCCCAAAAACCCACTTGTAAAGCCAAAGGTGCATTCAGTAAGTCTCCCACCTTCCCGCGAATGCCATCTGTACCAAATAAAGCGTTGGTTGGCAGTGGTATGGAATTGAACATCCCACTATTTTCAACTTCGGAAATGCAGCCTTGAGTTCGAGCCATTGATGAAACCATAAATTTAAAAACTCCACACAATCACACAGGAGAATAGCACTTTCTTCCATCATTCTTGACGTTAATAAAATGCCAAAGGAACTCATTGCTTAATTATTTTTAATATAAATTCTCATCAAATAGTTTTAATCTTACGTTTTAATGGGGTTTTTTCACCATTATGGACAGAAAACTTTCACAGTTAATTTTTTTACAGTTGAGAATTTTAATGTCAGTAACCCAGCCCTAAAGGGACTGGGCTTACAAGAGTAATCAAGTAAGCCGTACTGACCAGACCACCCTGAGCGTAGTCGAAGGGTAGCCGTTATTAGAGTCACGACACCCCGGAATGCGTAGCCCCTTCGGGGTTCAGCAGTCGCTCATGGGGGAAACCCCCAAGACCGCGCTGCTTCACTAGTTCCTTGCTCTGTCATTTGCAATTAAACAGTTTTAAGGTCACTGAAACAGTGTTGCAAGTTTAACAAGCTCTGATAACTGGTCGTTCGCGCAAGCGTGCCGGAGGCATCTAGCTAACATTACCCCAGAAATGGGAGGCTCTTTGGAGCAAAACATTATGCGTACAGAGTTGGAAAATTTGAATCGGTAATTGTCCCGTTGAAAGTACATCACAAAAGTACCCCGAATTTCTCAACTCCAAGGCGGTAATGAAAAAATATTCAAAGTGGTTAAAACCACCCGTGTCGCTTCCCTCTCAGGGCTAAAGCCGCTGAGTTTTCCATTTACTAGGTATTCTTATGAACAGCAATTTAGCAAGCAAATTACGCATAGGTACAAAGAAAGCACACACAATGGCAGAAAACGTGGGTTTTGTCAAGTGTTTTTTGAAGGGAGTTGTGGAAAAAAACTCCTACCGCAAGTTGGTTGCTAACTTTTACTTCATTTACTCCGCTATGGAAGAGGAAATGGAAAAACACAAGCATCACCCAATTTTGAGCAAAATTTACTTTCCTGAACTTAACCGCAAGCATACCTTGGAGCAAGACTTAACTTACTACTATGGTTACAATTGGCGAGAGGAAATCAAATTATCTGCTGCGGGTGCGGCTTATGTAAACCGGATTCGGGAAATTTCTGCGACTGAACCAGAATTATTAATTGCTCATTCCTATACCCGTTATCTAGGTGATTTATCCGGGGGACAAATCCTCAAAAATATTGCCCAAACGGCGATGAAATTGGGTGAAGGTGAAGGAACTGCTTTTTATGAGTTTGCAGATATTACCGATGAGAAGGCATTTAAGGCTAAGTATAGAGCCAATTTAGATGCTATGCCTATTGATGATACTACAGGCGATCGCATTACTGAAGAAGCAAATGCCGCTTTTGGTGTGAACATGAAGATGTTCCAAGAGTTGGAAGGTAATTTGATTAAAGCGATTGGCATCATGGTTTACAATGCCATGACTCGGAAACGGACAAAAGGTAGCACTGAATTGGTAACTGCGGAATAATGAATTGAGAAATATTCACTTTTTTCACAATATCTAGGGGTAACAGCCTTATGATTGTTTTCTATGGAGGAAAGCAACCAGAGGGAAGTTGCCCCTAAATTTTTATCACCTACCGTGAGTGTTATTTTCCTGGTAAATTTCCCTGGTAAAATAAGTAAAATTACTAATCCAACATCCACAACCCAAAAAGTTATCAAACAATGATCCGTTTAAAACCCTGGCAATGGATAATCTTAGTTTCACCAATTGCAATAATTGTTTCTTTTCTTCTCATTTCCGCAGGAACGCAAATTCACGCTTGGGGATTAAGTTGGATTTGGGCTTTATTTACATTTGTATTTGTCGGTTGGCGGTGGTTGCTGGTACGCTGGACTAAACCGGCAATAAATCAAATTGAAGCTGTATTTGCAGAAGTTCGAGAAGAATTAGAAACTACCACAGAGAATAATTTAGTCATCGAAACAGATAGGACTAAAGCAGTAGAAACCGCATTACAAAATATTCTTACCGCAGCCGCAAATGATTTACCTATTTGGGAAGATTGGCAAACTTTTTGGCGAAGATGTCAAGATTTAGTAGTAGCAATTTCTCATATTTATAATCCTCAAGTTAAATATCCGCTTTTAAATATTTACATTCCCCAAGTTTACGGTTTAATTCGGGGTACAGTAGATGATATGGATCAATGGATGCAAAAATTATCTCCTGTTCTCAATCAAGTTACCGTTGGACAAGCTTATCAAACCTATGAAGTTTATCGTAAATTAGAACCATCTGCCCGTAAATTGTGGAAAGTTTGGAATTGGGCGCAATGGGTATTAAATCCTCTTACTGCGGTGGCAAAAAAAGCTAGTGAAGGTGTGGGAAATCGCGCTTCTCAGGAATTATTAATAAACTTGAGTCAACTATTAAGAGAAGCAGCTTTGCGGAACTTATGTAAACAAGCGATCGCTCTCTATGCAGGAACTAAAATTGAATTACCTATCCCCACCCTACCCCAAGTTAAAACCCAAACCCTGCGGGACATTCTCACCCAAGCTGAACCCCCGGAAATCGTTGCCCAAAAACCCGTAAATATTCTCATTATTGGGCGCACAGGTGCAGGTAAAAGTAGTTTAATTAATACTCTTTTTCAAAATGAATTGGCTGCGGTTGATGTTTTACCCAGTACAGATACAATTCAAAATTATCATTGGGAAACGGAAAATGGGGAAATTCTCAACCTTTGGGATACTCCCGGTTATGAACAGGTAAAACGGGAAGATTTGCGAGATTTAGTCATTGATTATGCTATTAATGCTGATTTATTATTATTAGTTACTCCAGCACTAGATCCAGCTTTACAAATGGATGTAGATTTTCTCCAAGATGTCAAATCAGAAGTGGCAGATTTACCGATTATTACCATTGTAACTCAAGTAGATCGTTTACGTCCTATCCGTGAATGGCAACCTCCTTATGATTGGGAAAACGGAGAAAAACCAAAAGATATTTCTATTCGAGAAGCGACAAAATATCGCCAACAACTATTAGGAAATTTTGCTAATTTAGTTTTACCAGTCGTTACAAATGACCCAAAAAATAATCGCAATGATTGGAATATAGAAGCCTTATCTTCAGGACTATTAGCAGCAATAGATCCGGCTAAACAATTACGACTAACTCGCTTTTTACGGAATTTAGAAACTCGCACCACAGCAGCAGCTAATATTATTGAGCATTACACATTTCAGATGACAACTACCCAAGGAATTGCTGCATTACTAAAAAGTCCCGTTTTGCAATTTATTTCCACATTATCAACAGGTTCTCCTACTCTTGCTTATTTACTCGCAGAACAAATTCCCATTGAACAATTACCCATAGTTATTGGTAAATTACAAATGGCTTATGAACTTTTTCCCCTATTAAATATAGACAATTCCAAATCCCGCAACTTTGATTTATTATCTCTATGGCCATTGTTGTTAGAAAACCCATCTACACCAGATCGTAATGCTTGGGCTTTTGGTCATGCTTTAATAGAATATTGGACGCAAGATTTAACAATAGAACAATTGCGAACTAGATTTGATTATTATCTTCAGCAATGAGAAATTAAGGATTTTTTATGTAATTCTTTTATCCGCTTGAGTAGAAATTATCACAATAAATATTTCGGAGATATCTATGACCAGGGATAGTAATACAAAGTTGGGTTAAGAGATATTATTTGTTCAATAGTAGTTAACAAGTGACCCGAAAAATATCTTTTTTTCCTCTGCGGTTTAAGAAGTAATTTATCGAACCACAGAGGCACAGAGGACGCAGAGGAAAGAGGTTCAATTTCCAGCTATGCACCATCCTTTACTGTTGATTTTCGTTAAAATCACGATTTTTTCTTTAATGTTAGCTATAGGATGCAATCT
Organism: Dolichospermum sp. UHCC 0260; assembly: GCF_009711985.1. Lineage (NCBI taxonomy): Bacteria > Bacillati > Cyanobacteriota > Cyanophyceae > Nostocales > Aphanizomenonaceae > Dolichospermum > Dolichospermum sp. UHCC 0260. The sequence continues at coordinate 112,565 of NZ_VIKZ01000018.1, forward strand.
TTGTTTTGAAGAAATGCTTTCTCTATGGCGAAAACCTGCTTTACTATTCCGGGCGCTTTTAGCCGTTGTAGTGCTAGTTCCTCTAGTGGTTATTGTCCTGCTAAAACTGTTTAACTTACCCCCAGAAGTAATGACAGGATTAGCCTTGTTAGCGGCTTCTCCAGGTGCGCCTCTGACCACAAAACGAGCGCAAATGGCTGGATGTAGATTTTCCTACTCAGCGAGTTTTCAGCTAACTCTCGCTATACTTGCAGTCTGCGTTACTCCTATTACCTTGGAAATTTTTGTCACCCTATTTGAGAATATTTCAGAAAAAGTGACAATTTTAGAAGTTACCCGACAAGTGATCATGGTACAGTTATTGCCTGTCAGTATCGGTCTGTTGCTGCAAAAGTTTGTACCTAAATTTGCCGAAAATATCGCCCAACCCTTAAATTTTATGGCTAATAGTCTTTTTTTCGTACTGGTTGTTTTGGCTGGTATTTTAGGGATTCCTCTATTTTTCAAAGTGTGGGGATTACCAATAGTTGTAATTACCATCATGGTAATTGCCTCTCTAATAATAGGACACAGTTTAGGAGGTAACAATGATGATACACGACCGATTTTAGCAATTTCCTGTATTGCTCGTAATGTTGGTTTAGCCTTGTTTATCGCCATTTTGAATAACGTAGAACAAAAGGTAATTCCCGCACTCATAGCCTATGTAATTTTAGGAGCAGTTCTAGGTAGTTTTTACTCAATTTGGAATAAACGCAAATTAGAGCAACAACCTAACTAAATGCGGTTTTTTCCGTTACATAATGGCGGTATAAATTATGTTTCGCGCAAAGACACAAAGGAGCAAAGACGCAAAGTTTGAGATTTGATATTTTCCAATTTAATACTTTGATTCACTAAGGCTATTGTAATTAATCTCTATGCCTGGAGCGTGAAAAAAGCTAAATTATGGCATTATTTGAACAGCTAGAGAGCGGGTTATCATTTGTTGTGACTTTGCTGAAATTTTTACTAGAATCTATTTCTGTTTTTTGTATTTTATTGGGTGTATTAAAAAGCGGAAAAATAGCAATTTCTCTGAACCATCATCATAGTCAAAACCGATTTTTGCAAATCCGGCTCAACTTTGGCATTTGGCTAGTGCTGGCATTAGAATTTCAATTAGGAGCAGATATTCTTTCCACAACCTATCATTCAACATTTGAGTCTCTAGGAAAACTAGGAATTGTTGCCTTAATCAGAACTTTCCTCAATTATTTTCTGACTCAAGAACTTAATCAAAAACAATAAAAGTAATTATTCAGAGGTAATTTACAGGCATATTTTACCACAATGAATCAGCCACTTATCAAATCAGAAACACCTGAACAATTGTCTACCAACGATTTAGCGGCAGATCGGACAGAACTAGCTAAATACCGCAGTCGAGCAGCAGCAGACCGCACATTAATGGCGTGGATACGCACCTGTCTTTCCTTAATTGGTTTTGGTTTTGGTATTCCCACCATTGTCAGAGCGATTGAAAATACTCGTCTGAGTCATCATCTCAACCCAGTCAGATTTTCGGTGATTGTGGGACTGTCTTTTATTGTTACAGGAATGTTGGGAATGGTTTTAGGGTTGAGAGAACACCGTAAGTTACTTAAACAAATTCAAAATAATCGCTATACCTACGAAACCTCTCACAGTGCGGAAATTATCGGAGTGGCTTTACTTGTAATTGGCTTAGTTAGTTTTCTTGGTGTGGTAATTCGGGCAATGAATTTTTGACTTTTGATTTCACGGTGGTACTACTTCCCCTTCTATTTTCTCTCCTTATTACGATAGAAGGGATTTACTAATGCTTTATGTGTGAGAATTTTTTAGGGTGATATTTTGTCATTAGTACCATCGTTTGGCCAAAATGTGTTGGCTTTTTTCTCCCATTGATGCCATTTTTCCATCACGTCTTTAGGTTCTAACCAATGTACAATAGCTTCATCTGGAGTGGTGACAATTACTAAAGCATTGTTAATTCTTAATCCATATTGACGATTGACAGCACCCCAATAAGCCGCAAGTTGTAAAGGTTCATCATAAAGAGGTTTTATGCGTTCTGCGGTTTTAAATTCAATCACACAGGGAATATTGCAATAATTCGCTACACAATCAACTCTACCAGCATAGCCAAGATAGC
>NZ_VIKZ01000019.1:0-36639 GCF_009711985.1 Dolichospermum sp. UHCC 0260
GAACGATTAACGAATCATGAATCATCCACAACAACCGCGAGAATACGATGCTGTGCTTGGTGGTAATAGTCCATCACTAGAAGGTGCGGCGGTTTTAGGTGGTATTGAAGGGGTAAAATTGCGGTTACAAAATCCAGATGCAAAGGTGAGAATTGCTGCACTTGAGCAAGCATTGAATTATGGAGAACAGGGTTTAGATTTAGTAATTGCAGGTTTAAAAGATAAATCTTGGGATATTCAAAATGCGGCTTATTTAATATTAAATTCTAGAACAGAAACAAGAATTAAGCAAATATTACAAAAGCCTAATCTAGAAGGTTTAAAACTAGAACAAATCGAAGTAGTCACAGTCGTCGACGAATTTGACGACGAATTTGACGACGAATTTGACGAATTTATCTTCAAATCCGATAAAGTCGGCGAATTTCAATATGAAATCGGCGAATATCAATTTATTATTCACCGTCAGCCGCGTATAGCTAGATATTTTATGGAAGATTTGGGTAATGGTGTTACCTTGGAAATGGCTGTAATTCCTGGTGGTACTTTTATGATGGGTTCACCGGAAAATGAAGAGGGAAGAAGTGATAATGAAAGTCCCCAGCATCAAGTGACAGTTCCTAGTTTCTTTATGGGAAAATATCCAGTAACACAGGCACAATATCAAGCTATTATGGGAACTAACCCTTCTTTTTTTAAAGGTAGTAATCGCCCTGTTGAATGCGTTAGTTGGAATGATGCGGTTAAATTCTGTAAACTGTTAAGCGAAAGAACAGGAAAAACCTACAGATTACCTAGTGAAGCTGAATGGGAATATGCTTGTAGAGCCGGAACTACCACACCATTTCACTTTGGAGAGACAATTACAACGCATTTGGCTAACTATCATTACGATAATGGTAACGATAGTTATACTTATGGCGTTGGGAACGATAGTTATATTTATGGCAATGGGATTGAAGGAATTACAACAGTAGTAGGCAGCTTTGGAGTAACTAACAATTTTGGATTATATGATATGCACGGCAATGTATCGGAGTGGTGTCAAGATAATTGGCATAGTAACTATAAAGGTGCGCCTACAGATGGAAGCGCATGGTTAAATAATATGTCGAGTAGTGATGAATATCTGAGGCGCGGCGGTTGCTGGTACGACCGTCCTGATGCCTGCCGTTCTACTTATCGCGGCAAAAGCCTCCTCCTCGATAGCAACAGCCTCGCTATTGGTTTTCGGGTTGGATGTAGTGGTGCGGCGAGGACTTAGTATCACTATGCGCTTTTGCTCTCTTGCTCTTTTCTTGTCTTATCTCTCTCGCATAGTGAGAAAAATTTCTTGTCTGAATCAGGATATCCAGGATTAAAGGATTGACAGGATTGTAATTTGATGGTTGATAGATGAGATTCATATATTTATTCTTCCATCTCACTTCATAAATATTCACTTTTATCCATACTAATCATCAACAACTAACCAATAATCAAACAATCACATCCTGTACATCCTCAAATCCTGGTTATCCTGATTCAGACATTTATTATTCTTTGCACCTTTGCGCGAAATAAAAAACCCAATAAACTAACAACTATCCCCCCTATTTATACATAATGAATAACCCCCATCAACAACTACTCCAACAAATAGACTTAATGCTTCGCGCCCGCTATCCCCTACTATATAAGTAGAACGGCTTGAATAATTCAAAGTTTGTAGTGAGGAATTTATTCCTCATTTGAGGGCTGAAGCCCTTACTACGAAATCATCTCCAGATTTTTTACATTACTTAATCTACTTTGATTTATTTTCGTCTACTTACTTATAGTCGGAGTCGAAGAAGAACCAATAGAACAAGTCCTCCAACAACTCACCCAAATATCCCAGACACCACGACAACTATTATTATGGGATATCGTCACCGGTTGGGATGACAACGGAACTGATAAAGGTTCAGTCATGGGTGCATTATCAAGAATTACCAAAACCCCAGAAAATACAACCACAATTTTTGTATTGCGAGACATCCATTTCATCCTCAAAAACCCCGAAACAGAAAAAAATGCTCCCGTAATTCGGGCTATCAAAAACCTCACCCGTCAACTCAAACGCACACGCCAAACCCTCATTCTCACCAGTCATACATTAATTATTCCTCCAGAAATACAAGAAGAAATTACAGTAATTGATTTTCCCTTACCCAACATCCAAGAAATAGATTATTTAATTCATCAATTAATAGTCCCCGAAAAACTTAACTTAAATGGACTAGGAAAAGAACAATTAATCAAAGCCTGTCAAGGATTAAGTCGCGCCAGAATTAGAAGAGTTTTAGCCGCCGCTTTAGCAGCAAAAGGACAAGTCAACGAAACAGATATTGATAGAGTTTTAGAAGAGAAAAAACAAGCAGTTCGCCAAACCGGAATCTTAGAATTTTACACCGCCAATGAATCATTAAAAAATGTCGGTGGTTTAGAAAATCTTAAACAGTGGGTGCGAATGCGTCAAGATGCTTTTACCGAAGAAGCGCGACGTTATGGAATCCCCAACCCCAAAGGCGTTTTATTAGTAGGAATCCAAGGAACAGGAAAATCATTATCAGCCAAAACTATCGCCCATGAATGGCGTTTACCATTGTTACGTTTGGACGTGGGCAGATTATTTGGAGGCATAGTCGGAGAAAGTGAAAATCGCATTCGCCAAATGATACAATTAGCAGAAGCAATATCACCCTGTGTATTATGGATGGATGAAATAGATAAGGCATTTGGTAATATTAATAGTGGTACAGATGGTGACTCTGGCACATCGCGCCGGGTATTTGGTACACTCATTACCTGGATGCAAGAAAAAACCAGTCCGGTGTTTATGGTGGCTACTGCTAATAATGTGCAAATATTACCAGCGGAGTTATTAAGGAAAGGGCGATTTGATGAAATTTTCTTTTTAAATTTACCCACGGAAAAAGAACGCCATGATATTTTTAAGGTCCACTTGCAAAAAATCCGTCCTTCCCGACTGCGAGATTTTGATTTACAGAAACTTGCAAGTCATAGCGAAAATTTTAGCGGTGCGGAAATTCAACAGGTAATTATTGATGGTATGCACCGCGCTTTTGGTAGTTTAATTGATGGTAATAGGCGTGATTTTCACACTGAAGATATTTTAGCTGCGGTGTCGGAAACTGTTCCTTTGGCGGCTATTGCTAAGGAACAAATTACTAGTTTAAAACGCTGGGCTGCGGAAGCTGGCGCAAGAACGGCTTCTGTTGATACGCTGTTAATTGAGGAGTTGAAGGTTTATTCTCAGCAGCAGGGTTTGGGTCCTTTGGAGGTGGATTAAATAATAAAAGAAAACGAACCGCAGAGGCGCGGAGGACGCGGAGGGAAGAGGTTTTGGAGAGATTTTTTATAGGAGTTGATTTTTTATGTCTCATTTTACAACTATCAAGGTGCAAATTAAACAGGGTGAAGTTTTGCTTCAAGTATTAAAGGAGTTGGGTTATCAGGTTGAACAAAATACTCAGGTTCGGGGTTATATGGGTGATACAATTAATGCTGAATATGTGATTAAGCAATCTAATGGTTATGATTTGGGTTTTCGTCAAAATGGAGAAGGTTATGAGTTAGTGGCTGATTTTTGGGGTGCGAAAATTAATCAGCAGGAGTTTATTAATAATATTAGTCAAAAGTACGCCCATAAAACTTTGATGGAAACCATACAAACTGAGGGTTTTAGTGTGGAAGAAGAGGAAGTTTTAGAGGATGGTACGGTGCGGGTTTTAGTTGGTAGATGGGTTTAAATAAGATCCCCGACTTCTTTTTAAGATTTTATCAATAAATGATTAAATAAGGTAAGAAGTCGGGGATCTGAGGACAAAAGGAAAAATCATTATGGCTGAATATCAAAAAGTTGAATATCGCATTGGTAAAGATGGTAAAATTGTGGAACGGGTTTTAAATGCAATCGGTTCTAGTTGTGTGGAAACAACAAAAGGGTTAGAAAAGTCCTTGGGAGAAATAGAATCTCAGGAATTGTTACCGGAATATTATCAAGATGATGAGTTAATTACCACTTCCGAAAATCAATCCTTACAACAGCAGTAAACCATAAATACTCGTTCCTTGTCTCTGACAAGGAATGCAGTATAGAGGCTCTGCCTCTTCTGATAAAATAGAGGTAGAACCTCTAGGATTGCATTCCCAGTCTGGAGACTGGGAACGAGAATCAAACCAGCTACATAAACAAATAATATGCTAGAACAAATTAATCAAGTTGCTTTTGCTGTAATTCTCGTAATCATCGTTTATATCATTCTGCGGTTTTTATTCCCAGCAAATAATCAAAATACATCTATTAATAATCAACCTGTAACTTCTCCCGACACAGAACAGAAAATCAAAGATTTAGAAATTCAATGTCAACGACTCAGGGAGGAATTAAAACAACAATCTCAACAATTACAAACTGATTTTCAACAAGAAACTTTTACCCAATTACAAACTCTACTCAGCAATTATCCCACAGTTAAAAAAATGGCTTTAGCTAAACCTGAATTACCTGCTAAAAACCTAACTTTCCTATTTACATCTTTAGATAATTTAATTACCAATTGGGGTTATACTGCTATTGGTGAAACTTGGAAACAGGTTAATTATAATCCCCAATTACATCAAGCTGATAGTGATGATATTCAAGAAGGGGAATTAGTATATATTCGTTTTATTGGTTATCAAAATGGTGATACAATCCTCTATCCTGCAAAAGTTAGTCGCACTCTTCCACCAGGATTCAATAATACTTAAACTCATAAATTTGTAGGTTGGGTTGAGGAACGAAACCCAACATTTACTGCTTACAATTTTTTAGATAATATATTTATTCTGTCTTCACCCAACATCAAGATATCAATTATCTATCATTTTTGTTGGGTTGCGCTTCGCTTAACCCAACCTACTTGAATTATGACAACTATTGCAATTGATTTTGGTACAAGTAATACTGTAATTAGTATTTTAGAAGCTGATACTCAATTACCTAAAAGTTTACGTTTTCCTAATTTATCCCGTTTGTTTTTGGGTGTCAATCCTCAAGGTGAAAGATTAGAATATCCCGTTATTCCTAGTTTAATGTTTATTAAATCAGGTAATAATATCATATTAGGTGAAGGTGTGAGAAGTCAAAGATTAGGACTTTCTCAAAGTCATCCTCCTGAAAGATTATTTAAAAAGTTTAAACGCGATTTAGCTGGAGATTATCAACCACCAGCAATCCAAATTGATGGGATAAATTATAATGCTATTTCTGTTTCTGAGTTGTTTATCCAAACTATTTGGACGGAAATAAAAAGGCAAAATATCCAACCTAGTCATTTAATTCTTACTGTTCCTGTTGGTGCTTTTGAACGTTATTTAGATTGGTTTCGAGATTTGGGGACAAAATTAAATGTTCCAAAAGTATCAGTTATAGATGAATCTACAGCAGCAGCTTTAGGATATGCTGTAAAACGCCCTGGTAAGTTAATTTTAGTAGTAGATTTTGGTGGGGGAACTCTCGATTTGAGTTTGGTTAAAACTATGACTAATTCTCATGAAAATAACAGTTTACGCGCTGAGGTTTTAGCTAAGTCGGAAGCTTATGTAGGTGGTGAAGATATTGATGTTTGGATAGTTGATGATTATTTACATTCTCAAAATTTAACCCCGGAACAAGTTGGGAAAATTGGTTATCAAAATTTATTAGAAATTGCGGAAAGATTAAAAATTCAATTATCAAAAAATCAATCTGTGGCTGAAAGTTGGTTTGATGATGAATCTTTTATGTCTTATGAATTAAAAATTAATCGTGAAAAATTAGAGGAGATTTTAGAATATAGACAGTTTTTACAACAGTTACGAGATGCTTTAGATGAAGTTTTAGCTTCTGCTTTAAGAAAGGGTATTTCTAAGAATGATATTGAACAGGTTTTGTTAGTAGGAGGAAGTTGTTTAATTCCCGCAGTTCAACAATTAATTATTTCCTATTTTGGTAAAAATAAAGTAAAATTAGATAAACCCTTTGATGCTGTATGTCATGGTGCATTAGCAATAACGCAGATTACCGAAATAGATGATTTTCTCCGTCATAGTTACGCGATTCGTTTATGGGAAAATTATAGCAAAAGTTATATTTATCATCGCTTATTTACCAAAGGTGAAAAATATCCTTGTCAACGTCAAGAATGGTTAAATCTGCAAGTTGCAAATAATGGACAAAAAGAGATTCGTTTAGATATTGGTGAATTAGGTGATATGTCACAAACAGAAATTGCGTTTGATGCTTCGGGAAGAATGACTTCTAGCACTCTCCAACATCAAGAAAGTTACCGTTCCCTAGATAATCAAAATCAACAGGTTTGTGTGGCAAAACTTAACCCACTAGGTGAAGCGGGAATGGATAGAATATCGGTGTTATTTGAGGTAGATTCTCGACGGATTTTATTAGCAACTGTGAAGGATTTATTGACGGGAAAAGTTCTAATTAATAGGGGAGAAATTTATAAGTTGACATAAATAAAATAATACAAGTGTTCCTATGATAAGAAATGCAATGCTTCTATAATTTTAATCATATCTATAATAATATAATTATATTGTTACTTAACTTTTTTGACAAGATCAATTACTATTGATGGTTGCGTAGTCGAAAACAAATCAATTTTATAAAACTTGCATTTGTGAGACAATTTCTCTGTTCAATTAAAAATAATTGTTAAATCTATGAGCAATCAAGGTTCTATTCCCGTTATCGTTAACGGTGCTGCTGGTAAAATGGGACGTGAAGTAATTAAAGCAGTAGCCCAAGCGTCTGATTTGATTTTAATGGGTGCAATTGACACAACTCCCGAACATCAAGGTAAAGACGCGGGGGAACTAGCGGGTTTAAGTGAACCCCTGGAAGTACCAATTACCAATCAATTAGAGCCAATGTTAGGGTATGTGGCCGGAGAAAGACAGATGCAACCGGGGGTATTAGTTGATTTTACCCATCCTGATGCAGTTTATAATAATATTCGCAGTGCGATCGCCTATGGAATTCGTCCGGTTGTGGGAACTACAGGTTTAAGTCCCGCACAACTCGAAGAATTAGCTGATTTTGCCGAAAAAGCCAGTACCGGTTGTTTGATTATTCCTAACTTTTCCATTGGTATGGTACTACTCCAAGAAGCCGCTGTGAGAGCTTCCCAGTATTTTGATCATGTAGAAATTATCGAACTCCATCATAACCAAAAAGCAGATGCTCCCAGCGGTACAGCCATTCAAACAGCCCAATTATTAGGTGAAATGGGTAAAACCTTTAACACTGCTATTGTGGAAGAAACGGAGAAAATAGCCGGAGCTAGAGGCAGTTTAGCAGACGAAGGGATTAGAATTCATAGTATCCGCTTACCGGGACTCATTGCCCACCAAGAAGTGATTTTCGGCGCAGCAGGGCAAATTTACACCTTACGTCATGATACCAGCGATCGCGCCTGTTATATGCCAGGAGTATTATTAGCCATCCGCAAAGTTAATCAGCTAAAGTCATTAGTATATGGATTAGAAAAAATACTTTAAAAGCAAGGAGTCAGGAGTCAGGAGTCAGAATAATAAATAAATATAGAGAGAAGTGAAATTTTCTCAACCTCATCAAAGTTGACTCCAAAAGCCATTATTATCTTGACTTCCATATTCTCTATTCTGAATCCTTACCTTGAAAATTGCGATTTTTCCATCTCCAAGCCAAAAGCCAAAAATATGCTCGTTCCCCTAACTCGCCAAAAATTTGAACAAATCATTCCCCTGGTTGCCTCTGGACCACAATATAAATACTATTGGGGAAAGTTAAGCAATTTTGTGCAGCGGATACTAATTTCTGTAGTTACCTTAGCTGTGCTATTGCTTGCACAATTCTTGTTTAGATTGGAATTTGGGTTAATTTTCTTTTTTGGAGTATTTGGTGCTTTCTTTTGGCTTTGGTATCCCGTATTTCAAGCAAGTATCCGCAATGGAAAATGCCGCCGTTATAAATACAGTGGCTTTTTCCGGGGACGAGTGCTAGACTGGTGGATTACAGATAAGTTAATGGGCAAACAGGAAACCGTTAACGGCAAAGGTGAGTTAGTCATCATCGAAAACCGTGAAAAGCGGATTAACTTAGAAATAGGCGACGACACAGGATTTAGTGTGGAGTTTGAAGCCCCATTACGCAACGCCCACAAAGTCATTTCTCGTGGTCAAATAGCTGAAATGGTGGTTATGTCAAATAGTTCTGATTTAAGCACAATTGAAGAATTCAGCGATATATATATTCCTAGTCGTGATCTATGGGTAAGCGATTATCCTTATGTCCGCAAAGACTTTTTTAATGAAGTTAGTGTCCGCTTGCGTGCAAACCAAGAAAGAAAACCCCGCCGCCGTTCACCGAAGACATAGGGAAGTAGGTGATTGGTGATTGGTGATTGGTGATTGGTGATTGGTGATTGGTGATTGGTGATTGGTGATTGGTGATTAGACCTCTCCGAAAATGAATGTAGAGACGTTCTATAGAACGTCTCTACAAGGGTTTCAAACCACGCACATTTAATTACCGGAGATGTCTATTGGTGATTGGTGATTGGTGATTGGTGATTGGTGATTGGTGATTGGTGATTGGTGATTGGTAATTGGTGATTGGTAATTGGTGATTGGTAATTGGTAATTGGTGATTGGTGATTGGTGATTGGTCATTGGTGATTGGTGATTGGTCATTGGTGATTGGTGATTGGTCATTGGTGATTGGTAAAAATCTTCTCCCAACCTCCCCAACCTCCCCAACCTCCCCAACCTCCCCAACCTCCCCAACCTCCCCAACCTCCCCTACCTCTTCAACCCCCTCCAGTTCTATCCTGTCCATAGGCTTGCCAAGCCAAGTCTACTAAGCCGTCAACAATGGCAGCAGCTACGACAGCGTTACCCTTGCGACCTTCAATAGTGATGTAAGGAACTAGAGATTCTTGTAATCGTGCTTTTACTGGTTCTAAATTGGCAAAACCTACGGGGGTAGCAATGACTAAAGCGGGTCTAATTTCTTCGGCTGCAATTAATTCAACCAGTGCAGTTAATGCTGTTTGTGCTTGACCAACTACAAATATTCCCTCTGGATAACGCCTAGCTAGGGTTTCAATCCCCCAAGCAGCAAGGGTTTTTTCTTTTTGGGGTCGTGTTAGTGCTTCCATACTGCAATACACTGGATTAGCAAATGTATTTTGAATATCATGGGCTATGGCTGCTTGTACCATTGGTGCATCTACGACAATGGTAGTACGTGCTACTAGGGCGGCTGCTCCAGCTTGTAATGCTTGTTCTGAAAACCGGATTAAGGATTTATACTCTAAATCTGCTGTAGCATAAACTACGCGGCGGACGATTTCATACTCTGCTGGTGAAAAAATATGATCACCAATTTCAGTATCAATAATTGCCAAACTTTGAGCATCAGTTACGTGCCATTCCATTGTTATTTAACTTCTTAATATATTAGTTTTTAGCTTATCAGTTTCCGTGCGTAGTCTTTGTTGATTGGTAATTGGCAATTAGTAATTGGGCAGAATTTATTTCTAGTTGCCAGTTACCAGTCAGTATCCTATAACTTTTCAGGATTCAGCGTTAGAGGAAGTCCGACTAAACACGGGGGATAAATAAGCTACTAAAGCACCAATGGCAAAAGCGGAAATATTGCGGACGAGAGGCAACCAATCGCTTGTCCGGGTAATAACTGGAGCAATACCGAAGGCAATAAATAATATTCCCCATAAAGGTGAGAAAATTAACGCCCATTGCCAACCAAGTATCTTTTTGTCGCCGCGCGGTTGGGCAGCAAAACCACAAATAATCCCCCCAACAGCAGAGGTAACAAGGGTGAGTATCCATTGTTCTCTAGGGAGTCCAGGAACGACGTTACAACCGCCTTTGAGTAAGCAACCTTTCACTGAATTTAGAGCCTGGAGAATGGCTTGATCTTCTCCTTCTTCACGGACAAAGTATAAGTTACCAAAGCGGGTTTGTAGTTCAATCCAGAAGGTGCGGGGTAAGAATTCATAAACGGCATCACCAACACTAAAGCTGAGGATGTTACCACCACGAGCATCTGCTACTAGGAGAATGCTTTTATCATCTAAACCCCAATATTTGATTACTGCTCTCCCTGGGGTGCGGTCGTATTGGGTTAAAACGCGCAATTTCCAACCAGTATCAGTTTCAAACTGCTCTAATTCTTTAACTAGCTTTTCTTCTTGGGGGTCAGGGAGAGTTTTTGCTAAATCTACTACTGGGGTGACAAAGCTGGGTAGCAAATCGGGATTTTCATAAGCTAGGGCAGATGGAGAATTAATTGCCCAAATTGAGCCAATAAAGCCAAATACGGCAATTGATACTAAAATTCGTCGCCAAAAACACAGGTGCATGAACGTTCTTATACTATTATCTAGGGGAGAATGTAAAAAGTGCTTTTCAAAGATTAATGTAAAAGTGATACTTCTTTACACTTCTTTACCTTACTCTAATATTAGATATCTCAGCAAAATCTGATGGAGAAATTAGGAATTGGTGACTACTCGCTGTTGATCAGTTTTGGCAGTGTTTAATCCCGTTCTCAATGATCAGCGTTTTCGCATTTCTCCTGGTTTTTTTTTGCGAGCGAAGCTTGTCCAAGCTGCTTTAAAGCCGACGAAGACACTACGGGTGCTAATTTGTAGATTTTCTGCTTGTTTTTTGGCGGTATCTAGACTTTGATCAAATTGTTTGACAACTTGACCGGCACTTTTAACACCTTCACTAACATCATCGGTTAATTCGGTTATTTCTAAGGTGGTGTTGCGGATAGCGTTGAGAGTGGGTGGCAACTCCCGTGAAAGGGTATCAAAGAATTTTTCGGCACTGCGAGCAGCATGGGCTAGTTCCTGCAAAGCGGGTATGGCTGCCACCAAAACGGCTGTTAGACTAGCAGCAACTAGGAGGATGGATAGTCCCAGCCAAAACAAAGGATCAATCACGGTTATGCCACTTATGAACGTTCTAGTTTTTCGGTCAAAGGATCAGTATCGTTTGTGGTGCTGCTGACATCAACAGTATTTTTTTTGTTTAAATTTTGGCTTTCGCGCTGGGTAGCGTCTATGCCAACTGCGATCGCATCCCGCAGTCTGTCTACAGTTTCATCCCAGTTTTGCAGGGTGCTATTAGAAAGACGATCTGCCTGAATTTGCACGCTGGTCGTGATATCTTCTGCTAATTCGGGGATAGCATTGGCAGATTTTTTGACAAGTTTACGGGTTTCCCGTCCTGTGCGGGGAGCAACTAATAAACCTGCTAAAGTGCCAATAGCTGCTCCTAACATCAAACCACCAATAAAGATTCCAGAACGGTTGTTAGACATTTTTTGATTTTTCTACTCCATAGAATTTATCTTATATCTTGCACTGGGTATTGAGAAGTTGCGGTGACACAATTAAAACTTCTTCTTTCTTCTTTCTTCTTTTTGACAACTGACAACTGTACGGGCGAAGCATTTGGAGAACTATTTTTGGCAATGACCGATAATTTATCTTCCAAATGCTTCGCCCCTACTGACCACTGACGACTGACTCTTAATATATATTAGCTATAAGTTGCTACTTTTTTAGCTACAAGCCAAAGATTAGATACAGCATATTTCACATATACTACCTCTCTTGAAGCATCACAAGAACCTTTGAGGGTTTGTGTTTTTATATCATCTTTTACAAGTTTGGCCTGGTAAGTATAGAGAGTTCCAGAAGGTTGTTCAAAACTTAACTCACCTAAAATTGTCTGATTATCTAGGCTTTTTTCCAGAATTTTCCCTGTGACTTTATAGTTAAACCAATCCCAACCTAAACGCAGCATGAGTTCTCTTTCCAAAATTTGCAAGGGATTTGGTAAGATTCCCCAACCGCGATAAACTTTATTTAAACATTCTATATTTCCAGTTTGGGTAAGAATTGATTTAAAGGTATCTTGATCCAGAACTCCGTAATATCTGCCTTGGGGAAAATCTATGGCTGTGGGTGCAAATCTATGTCCACCAAAGTGACTTGATCTCCAAATTCTGAGATGATTTAACTGTAAATCAAAGATGGTATTTTGAGCATGAAAGTAAAAAGGATTGCCATATTTTGCACAACATTGATCATGGCTACCATGGGTACAAACTAATATATCTCTTGTGGTATTGGATGCTATTTCATCATCAACACTGACTCCAGTTAACCATTTCCTGACTACTCCTGCTACTTGTTCAATATTTGGTAATTTAAATTCTTGTTTTCGGTATCCGTTACTTGATCCCTTTTCTTGCTGATAAATTAATAAAGTTGTTTGTTCTTCCCTGTGTGTTTCATCATTAGCAATTAATAGAAAATGAATTGATAATTTAGCACGTTTGACATCTGCAACCAAAATCCGTAAATTATCTGGAACCCATTTAGAATTAAAGGCTTCAGAAACCCAAGGGGTAGGACATTCTACTAATATATAGGTTTGGTGGTTGGTAGCACTACCAATAACATCTTCTTGTATTTCTCGTGAATGATCAGCACAAAAAAAATTATTCATTGACACTTACTCAAATATATATTTTATGAACAATTGTTAACAAAAATCTAGGTAGACACTTTATCAAATTCTGATTTTTCCCAGTCTTTCCGGTTAAATAAATGCTCTTTCCCAAAATGTTAAGAATTCAAAATATCATTTTTTTTACATTTAACAGGGAGATTTTCGAGAATATCTGGAGCTAATTTATCGCTTTTTCGATTAGTATTCTTCATCCTTAGTCTTAATCGCTGAATTCTGAGATTTAAACTTTTCCCTAAATGATCTAAATAGAAAATCCGATCCTTTGTCTGTATACTTAATGACATACATTCACTAGCTTTTAAATTATAGCTAAATTTATCCATATTGCGAAATATTCTCAATTGATTGTGAAAAAAATATAAAGGCTACAAACTTTCTTTTGATCTAATCACGTATTTTGACTCTAACCCAACTCAATTGCTAAAGCAACTATTTTCTTAAATAAATTCTACAAAAATATATCTTTACATTAATTTATCCTTCATAAAAATTAATAATATTCATAATCTAACAAAAACCGATCATAAGTATCATTGGATTTACAAATGTAATAAATAAGATTATACATAAGTTACAAGAATAATTAATACAGAAATATTTTTATGAAGACAGTAAAGATGGTTTCATCGTGAACTACAACAAAATTGTGATTAAGTAATAATGGTGAATGGTTGTTTTGTCAATTCCCTATTTTTAATTATATGACATTAATTTTAGCTCTGGATTTTGGTGGCACAAAATTGGCAGCAGCAACAGTAAAGGGTGGTGCGAAGGAGTGGTTGTACCATGAATCACGGTTTTCACCCGCAAATGGTGATGCTTTGACTGATTTAGAAATTATGCGATCGCTCATTGATTCCGTGCTAAAAGGAAGGAAACCGGATGCCATTGGTGTCAGCTTCGGTGGTCCAGTAGATGCAACCACAGGCTTAGTCCGCTTATCTCATCACGTTCCTGGCTGGGAAAATGTTCCCCTCAAACAAATACTCGAAGAAGATTATTATACACCTGTCAGTATAGATAATGATGCTAACGTTGCTGCTGTTGGTGAACATCGCTTTGGGGCTGGACAAGGATATGATAGCCTATTTTATATTACCATTAGCACTGGTGTCGGTGGAGGGTGGATACTTGACGGCAAGCTTTGGCGGGGTGCATTAGGCATGGCGGGAGAAATTGGACACATGGTAGTAGATCCTAGAGGTCCCTTATGCTTATGTGGAAAACGGGGATGTGTAGAACGTTTAGCTTCGGGTCCCTACATGGCGCAAAATGCCCGGGAAATGCTGGAGAAAGAACCACTCAGTGCTAACGGCAAAGTCAGGGGAGACGTACTTAGGTATTTGACAGGTAATGATCTCAACTTACTTACAGGCAAAGTCATTAGTACCGCAGCAGCCAACGGAGATGAAATAGCACAAGAGGTATTATATCGGGGTGCTTGGGCGTTGGGAGTCGGTATTGGTAATGTAGCCAATTTGATGAATCCCCAACGATTTGTTTTAGGTGGTGGTGTCACCAAAGCTGGGGATAATTTCTGGACTGTGGTGCGGAAAGTAGCTAGGGAAACCGCACTCCCAGAGGTGAATTTTGAGATTGTGCGGGCATTGTTGGGTGATGATGCACCTTTGTGGGGGGCTGTGGCTTTGGGTTTGAATGTGTTAGATTAAATTCTTTTTCTCACGCAAAGGCGCAAAGACGCAAAGAATAATCAAGAGTTTCCTTTAAATATTCGCTTGTTGTCTTTGATAAAGTGACCAGTACAAACCTTTTTGTTTTAAGAGTTCTAAATGTGTTCCTCGTTCGGCTATTACTCCTTTTTCCATGACTAATATTAAATCGGCTCGTTTGAGGGGGGCAAAACGGTGGGCAATTAAGAATACTGTGCGGTTAGAGGAAACATTTTTGAGGTTTTGTAATACTTGTTGTTCGGTTTCACTATCTAAGGCACTGGTGGCTTCATCTAATATGAGAATTGGTGCAGACGCTAGAAATAATCTGGCTAATGCTATGCGTTGTCTTTGTCCTCCAGATAATGCTGTTCCTCTTTCTCCTACGTTGTTTTCATAACCGTAAGGTAGTTGACTAATGAAGTCATGGGCTACTGCTAATCTGGCTGCTTCGACAACTTGTTCAGAGGTAATATCTGGATTTCCTAATGTGATGTTTTCTAAGATTGAACCATTAAATAAAAAGTCTTCTTGGAGAACTACACCGATTTGTTGTCGTAAGGATGCTAAGTCAGCACTTTTGATATCAAATCCATCAATTAGAATCCGTCCTGATTCAATTTGATAAAGTCGTTGAATAATTTTGGAAAGGGTACTTTTTCCTGAACCACTTCTGCCAACAATGCCTACAAATTGTCCGGGTTCAACATTAAAGGAAATTCCTTTTAATACTGGTTCGGTGTTGGCATTATAGCGAAAGAAAACTTGATCAAAGTTGACTTCACCTTTGAGGGGTGGTAATACTAATCCTGTTCCTGCTTCTGTTTCTGGGGCAGCGTTGAGAATATCACCAATTCTATCTACTGATAATAGAACTTGTTGGAGATTTTGCCATAACTGCACTAGCCGTAATAGTGGGCTGGTCACTCTTCCTGATAACATTTGGAAGGCGATTAATTGACCAATTGTTAGTTGATGATCAATTACTAATTTTGCCCCAACCCACAGGATGATTAAGGTGGAAAAGTTAGTCAGAAAGTCACCAATATTACTACTAATATTGGATGTAGTTGAGGCTTTAAAACTGGTACGAATAAACCGGGCAAATAAACCTTCCCAGCGTTCTCTTGCTATTGGTTCGGCTGCATGAGCTTTAACTGAATGAATGCCGGTGATTGTCTCGACTAAAAATGATTGACTGTCCGCACTGCGGTTAAAGGTTTCATTTAGCCAATTTCGCAAAATTGGTGTCGTGACGATGGTTAAAGTCGCAAATAATGGTAATACGGCTAAGGCTACAAATGTCAGGGGAATGTTGTAATAAAACATCAATCCCAGGTAAACTACAGCAAAGATACTGTCAAGAATGACGGTTAAGGCTGTACCTGTGAGAAATTGGCGAATTTGTTCTAATTCCTGGACTCTAGCGACTGTATCGCCCACTCTCCGCGACTCAAAATAAGCTAAAGGTAAACGCATTAAATGGCGAAAAAGTTGGGCGGATAAACTCAAATCTAAACGCCGGGCTGTGTGGGTAAATATGAATAGCCGCAGCATACCCAGAATAGATTCAAATGTCGCCACTAGCAAGAGAGCGATCGCCATCACATCTAAGGTGGCTAAACTCTCCTGTACCATCACTTTATCAATGATGACTTGAGTAATTAATGGTGACGCTAATCCCAATAATTGCAAGGTAAATGAAGCTATTAAAACCTCACCTAACAAACCCCGATATTTCCAAACTGCGGGAGTAAACCAAGCTAAATTAAATTTCTCTTGTTGGGAAATTAATTCAGCTTGCCATAATGTCCCATTCCAACAATTTTCTACTACAGATTGCGGTAATTGTTCACAACTATAATCAGGATTTTGGGGATTAGCAATAATTAAATAATTGCCTTTGATTCCATAGGCTACTACCCAATTTAATTGGTTATTTTTACCTTCCTGATTACTTTGATTCCACAACAACAAAGCGGGAAAAGTTAATTGGCGTAAATCACTCCAACTAACCTGCAATTTCCGCAACACTAACCCTACTTTTTCCGCAGCTTCTATCAGGTTTTTGGGTTTTTGTCCCCGCAGTTGGCGTTGTACCCATTCTAATTGCACAGGATTTTGTAAATGTTGTGCCACCATTGTTAAACAAGCTGCACCTGTATTCCCACTTCCCACAAAGGGATAATTGGAAATTATCGGTGGAGAAGGTGGGGAAGGAGGTAGAGAAATGGGAGAATTAGCAACTGGTAAAATGGCTTCTGTTTCCTCTACCTCTATTGAATCTGTCCAAAATTCATCAATTTGAGAATTGACAAACTTTTTCCATAAAGCCGAATTCCAACACACTACTACTACTTCCTTGCTGGTAGCGATAGCTTTACAATCAGCAAATATTTGTTGACAGTTACCAAACCAATCTCCTGTTTGTAAAGTAGCTACAGTTTTATTTTCTTCTTCTTCTCGTAACCGGACTTTACCAGTGACAATGAAGAACTGATAACTTCCCTCGTCAAAGGCATCACCACCTAATTTTTGTGACCAAATTTTTTCGCCAAGTTTGTAATTACGAATTTCCGCTTGCTGTTTTAATTCGCTTTGTTCTTCAGCATTTAGCCAGGATAGCGGCGGTTCATTCCAGGGTAAATTGTTTAACACATTTATTAGTTAAAATTGATTATTGAAATGTTTTAATCTACTTGAATTCTGACTGTAAGATCCTGAATTTTATCCCCTAGCCATTTCTCAAATAGCTCATTTTTTAGTGATTGTTGTAATTGAGGATCTTCTAAAGATGCTGGGAGAATTTGTTCTAATCTAAATAAGGCAAAACGTCCTTCTATGTCTATGGGATTGATCAATTTTCCTGGGGTGGTTGCGTCTACAGCCGCACGTAATACATCTGGTATAGTTCCCCGACTAATTGGTCCCATCATGCCATTGAATACTCGTTCATCTGCTAATGAATACTCTTTTGCTAGTTGTTCAAAACTACTTCCTTCTTCAATTTGAGTTTGTAGTTCTTCGGCTAATTCCCGACTATCAACTAGAATCCGTGAAAGGATGACTCTATCTAAGTAAATCTTCCTTTCAATAAAGTATTCTGGTAATTTTGATTCTGTGACTAATGCTTTGAGTTTCTCTAATTGAAAGCTAAAGGTAATAGATGTATGAAAAGTTGTATAATCTGTACTATTACTTATTAGCCATTCTTGAAATTTTTGTGGATCAGTTAGTTGATTCTTTAAGCGAAAATCAATAATTGTCTGTTCAATTAATGCCGAACTAATTTCAATATCTGTTCTGGTATTAATTTCTTGTACAATTACGTGCTGACGCAAGACATCACCAATAAAATTCCCCAGTTTACCCGATATTTGTAGATATTTAACTACTTCAGCGAGGGCAATTCCTTGGTCATTTACAGTCAAAAAAGATGAAGATTCCATGAAGTAATTCTGAGCATAAAACTAAAACATCTATAAGACTTTCCATTAAATAATAGAGAAAACAGTAGGGAATGATATCTAGGAATAATAAAGATTCGATAAATTAAATATGTAATTAATATTTGGTGATCAAATATTCTAATTTTTTGATTAATAGTGAACTCAATGATTTTAGATGATTACTATTTTTTATCTGTAAGCAATATGACCAAAATCAAAATGATTTTGCTGTCACTCAATCCAACATCAGACATTAGAGGTATGTTAAAGAAAGTGCTAAACTATCTCTATCTGGGTATATTTTCTTCAACTTACAACCAATTTCCACATAAAGTTTTACTATCGTTTTTATACTTCCAATCTTGTTTGGTAATTGCGATAAAAATATCTTGTATTCCTGTAACCTTTTAGCTAACCTGCAACTTACTTAATTTAAGTTAATTTCATGACCAATCCCCGTCAAGTGGCTTTTATTGCTCTCAAAGAAGTTCATAAAGGAGCTTATGCTGATGTTGCTTTAGATAGAGTGCTACAAAAGTTTAAGTTACCCGACAATAATCGGCGGTTAATGACAGAATTAGTTTATGGGAGTGTGAGAAGACAACGCACCCTTGATGCTATCATTGAGCAACTTGCTACTAAGAAAATTCAGCAACAGCCAAAAGACCTCCGCACCATTTTACATTTGGGTTTTTACCAACTGCGTTATCAAGAAAGAATTCCCGCTTCTGCGGCTGTAAATACTACTGTTGAATTAGCAAAGGAAAATGGTTTTCCTGGTTTAACTGGTTTTGTCAATGGTTTATTACGTCAATATCTCCGACTTGCAGAAAAATCTTCAGAACCGCTAAATTTACCGGAAAATCCGGTCGAAAGATTAGGTATTTTCCACAGTTTCCCTAATTGGATTATTGAAGTTTGGTTAAAAGAATTGGGTTTTGAAGAAACAGAAAAACTCGCTAATTGGATGAATCAAACCCCGACAATTGATTTACGGGTAAATATTCTTCGCAGTTCTTTAGAAGAGGTACAATCAGCTTTTGAATCTGCTGGTGTTTTAGTCAAACCCATTCCCCATTTACCCCAAGCTTTACGATTAATTGGTCATAACGGGGCAATTCAAAATCTACCTGGTTTTAATGAAGGTTGGTGGACTGTCCAAGATAGTAGCGCTCAATTAGTTGGTCATTTGCTTGACCCTCTGCCGGGGAATGTAGTGATTGATGTTTGTGCGGCACCAGGGGGAAAAACTACCCATATTGCCGAATTAATGGGAGATAAAGGCAAAATTTGGGCTTGTGATCAAACTGCTTCCCGGTTACGCAAATTAAAAGAAAATGCCCACCGTCTAAATTTACAATCTATCGAAATTTGTGCAGGAGATAGTCGCAACTTACCGCAATTCTACGATTCTGCTGACCGTGTATTAGTTGATGCTCCTTGCTCCGGTTTGGGAACTATGCACCGTCACGCTGATGCGCGTTGGCGACAAACACCAGATTCTGTGCAAAAACTTTCCCAACTCCAAAAAGAACTCCTATCACATAATGCAGGTTTTGTCAAGGCTGGTGGTGTTTTAGTTTACGCAACTTGTACGCTGCATCCAGCGGAGAATGAACAGGTAATTACGGAGTTTTTAGCCGCAAATCCCCATTGGCAAATTGAACCTCACTCTTTTGATTTATTTAATGATACTGCTCCTGGTTGGTTAAAAGTCTGGCCTCATCAACAGGATATGGATGGTTTTTTCATGGTGCGCTTAAGAAAAACTCAGGATTCTGAGTGAATACCAATACTGATTGTAAGATTTAACAGTTTTGCGTAATTCCCCACCCTCAATGTACTCCTCTCCCAATTGGAAGAGTTGAGCAAGTCTAGTGCAACTAATCCAGTAGCCTACACTACACTGCTCAAACAAATTCAAACGCTTTACCGTTTTTGGGTTGACCTACAGAATTAGGGAGGCAGGAGGCAGGGGAGAATATTTCTTGCCTATTGCCTATTGCCTATTGCCTATTACCTACTCTTTTTCAACCTTGGGGATAATGTTGGGACGATCTTTATTTTCCCAACCGGGGGGACGTTTGGAGTTGTACCAAGCAATTGAACCGATGGTGACAGCAGCGATAAAACCCACCACATACACCAAAGTAAACGCTAAGGGAAAGTGATTTCCAGTGTCTAGCACTGGGACTTGGAGCAATAAATAACTCATGATTATATTCGGCTAATGTAGGTTACAGTTCTTCATAAAGTATAAACTCAGCGAATCCCCTACATCTACCCTAGGAAAAATCTTTACGGTGAAGAATTGGGCTTGAGTCTTTCCCTCCAGGAAGGTTGTGATGATGAAGATCCTTGAGAATTATTCTCTACAGGGGAAGATGACTTTACCTGACCTGATTCTTTGCTGCTCCTGCGTCGTGAACGAGATGATTTAGGAGTAGAGTCGCTATTAGATTCTTCCCTGCGATTGCTTCGTCTTCTGCTAGAGGAAGCCAGTGGATCATTATTTTGTTGACTATAGCGTCGTTTCCGTCTTGGTCTACGTTCTGATGAATTTGCCGAATCTTCCGACTGATTATTGGTTCTTCTGCGTCTGCGTCTGGTTGATGAATCAGAATTGTCGGTATTGCCCTCATCTGATTTTTGATCATAATCATCAACCGATTTATGGAGAATTTTTTTCGGTTTGAGAGGTTGGGCTTTGATAGTACCTTTGCGATTTTCTAAATTAGGTCGGGGTGGAAATTTTTCTACCGGCATTTCCTCTACGGCTTTTTCCATAAACTCATGCCAAGCATAAGCTGCACTACCACTATTACCATAGGTAGGGGTGTTATCATCATTCCCTAACCACACCCCAGCCACTAACTGAGGAATATAACCAATAAACCATAAATCACGGGATTCATCAGTAGTACCTGTTTTGCCGGCAACTTGTCTATCATCTAATTGAGCCGCAGCACCAGTGCCATCGGTGACAACATTTCTTAACATCCAAGTCATGATGGCGCTAGTATCAGGATCTAAAACTTGCTTAGATTCATATTTGGCTGACCAAATGACATCTCCTTCGCGGTTGAGAATGCGCCGAATGCCATGAGCTTCTATATAATTTCCTTGGTTGGTAAATGTACCATAGGCGTTGGTTAATTCTAGTAAATTGACTTCATTAGAACCAAGAGCCAAGGAATAGTTAGGTTTGAGTTCTGACTTAATGCCCATGTCATGGGCAAGTTTAATGGTGGGTTCAAAACCTATTTCTATTAAGACTTTTACCGCAATTGTATTGATAGATTTGGTGAGAGCGTCTCTGATATTTAACCAACCAGAGAATTTGTTATGGGAATTTTTTGGCTCATAACCATCTATTGATAAAGGTTCATCTAAATAACTATCGTAGGGACTTTTACCAGTAGCGATCGCTGTAGCATAGACGAAACCCTTAAAAGTCGATCCTGGTTGTCGTTGGGCTTGAGTTACACGATTAAACTGGTTTTTGCTAAAGTCTTTACCACCTACCATGGCCTGAATTTCCCCACTCCGAGGATCTATGGCAACCATGGCCGCTTGTTTAAAGTTTTGCCACTGACCTTCATTTTTTAATATTTTAGCAACTGCGGCTTCTGCTGCTTGTTGGGAAATGGGGTTTAAGGTTGTTTCTACTACTAAACCACCACTAGCTAAGACATCAGCGCCCAGGTACTTGGGCAGTTCTTTCTGAACATAGCTAGTAAAGTAGGGAAAATTAACTTGTAACCGTTTGGGTAAACTGCTGTTAACTATTAATGCTTCTTGTATAGCTGCTTGTTTTTGTTCCGGTGTAATTATGCCATCTTCTAGCATCCGCTGTAACACCAAATTTCGTCGTTCTGTAGCTATTTTGGGGTTTTTATCGGGGCCATAGACGTTAGGTGCAGGAGCTAAACCAGCCAGGGTGGCCATTTCTGATAAAGTCAGTTGATCTACGGATTTACTAAAGTATACCCAAGCCGCATCTCCGACACCGTAAGCTCCAGAGCCTAAATAAACGAGATTTAAATAACGTTCGAGAATCTGATCTTTAGTCAATTCTCGCTCTATTTTTTGGGATAACCGGACTTCTTTGAGTTTACGCCAAAAGGTTTTTTCTGGTTTAAGGAAGAGAATTCGCGCTACTTGTTGGGTGATGGTACTACCACCTTCTCCTATATTTTGCGATCGCAAATTATTGATAACTGCTCTGGCAATTCCTTGGGGATCAAATCCATTGTGTTGATTAAATCTTCTGTCTTCTGAAGCAATAAAAGCTTTTTTTAAAGTATCTGGTATTTGCTCTATTTTCAGCACTTCTCTGGTAGCTTCTCCCTGCTGTTGTAGAACACTACCATCACCAGCTTTAATTGTCAGAGTTTGCTCTCGTACCAATGCTCTGAGTGCAGACTGATCTGGTAAATTTTTATCTATTTCTAAGATTGTGTAATGGAAAGCAATGATCCCACTACCAACACCTAACCCAGCCCAAAACCAAAAACGACGATAAAAGGGTTTATCGCTGCTGGCAATTTTGCCCAAGATTCCCGATGATAGAGTTGTCATCTGGGTGATTAACTGCTTTGCCTTCACCTGCATTCTCGGTAGTAAGTTTTCATTTGTGGACTCGTCATTTTGTTGATGATTACCTAATGGCAATAGCAGTTTCTCCTGTTTGGTTTGAACGCAACATTTCTGCGTTAATATAATAACCCATATAATACCTCATAAATCATTAACTTAATTCAGTGGTAATATATGTTTTCTACAAAGCTATATTATTGATATTAATATCATTTATGACAATTAAATCATGCAATTTTTGCATAAGAGAACTCCAAAAATCACAGAATCATCATGAATTTTCCTCCCTGTGTCTCCCTGCTCCCTTCAGTTCAACAATTAACTAGGAGTCCGATAGAATGCTAAACAATGCGGCTAGAACTGCGATCGCTCTCGGTAGTAACATTGGCAATTCCCAAGGCATTTTAGCAGGAGCTTTAGAAGCTTTAGCTCAAACATCCGGGATAACTATAGAAGCCAAATCGAGTTGGTATCGCACTAAAGCCATAGGACCAACTCAGCCTGATTACTTAAATGGTTGCGCGATCTTACTTGTGCAAATGTCACCACAGACTTTATTAGAACAACTACTAACAATTGAACAAAAGTTTGGGCGTGAGCGTCAGGAGCATTGGGGGCCACGCACCCTAGATTTAGATTTGTTATTATATGATGACTTAATTTTACATCAGCCAAACCTGCAAATTCCCCATCCCCGCATGACTGAACGAGCTTTTGTTTTAGTTCCTTTAGTCGAAATTGCTCCAGATTGGATAGATCCTATATCTCAAAGAGTAATTCGAGATTT
The DNA here is from genome assembly GCF_009711985.1 of Dolichospermum sp. UHCC 0260. Taxonomy (NCBI): domain Bacteria; kingdom Bacillati; phylum Cyanobacteriota; class Cyanophyceae; order Nostocales; family Aphanizomenonaceae; genus Dolichospermum; species Dolichospermum sp. UHCC 0260. Next base: position 23,148 of record NZ_VIKZ01000019.1, read on the forward strand.
ACTGCTAGAGATAGACACGAATGATGTACATTTATTGTAGCGGGTGAAAAAATTACCATTTTTGCCACCCAAAAAGAACTGATAACCACAAAAAACCCCCGTATACGTTCTCTGTATTCACAGACGGTAGAATTTTACTATGCCATTAGGTAGAGAATTACCACAGTTGCTGAAGCAACACTTATTTTATAAAGGACGCAAATTTAACTTTGAAGTTAATCGTTTGCGTTTACCCAACAAATCTGAAGGGGAATGGGAATGTATTCGTCATCCCGGCGGTGCTTTGGCTATACCCATAACCGCAGAAGGTAAGCTTGTACTTGTGCGTCAATATCGGTTTGCAGTCCAGGGAAGACTGTTAGAATTTCCGGCGGGAACTGTAGAACCCAATGAAGATCCTTTAGAAACAGTTAAACGGGAAATTGAAGAAGAAACTGGTTATCATGCTCGTCAGTGGGATAAGTTAGGAGAGTTTTTTCTTGCTCCTGGTTATTCCGATGAAATTATCTATGCTTTTATTGCTAGAGATTTAGAAAAGCTGGAAACACCACCAGAACAAGATGAAGATGAAGACATAGAAACAGTATTACTAACTCCTGAAGAATTGGAAAAAGCCATTTTGACAGGAGAACCTGTAGATGCTAAATCTATTGCTAGTTTTTTCCTGTTGCGTTCATTTTTAAAGTAGGGAACAGGGGGCAGGGAGAAGAGGCTATAATTATCGGGAATAACTACCAGCGTAATCGCGGATACGATAATCTGTGGCTTGAGCTAAAACTTTTTTAGTTGATGCAAATTCTCGTAATTGTCCAACATGATTTTGATTGTATTGAAATAAAGCTGTAAAATCTGCGAGACGAGAGACTTGCTGGATGTTTTGAGAGATAAATATAATTGTCAGTTCAGAACGCAAACACTCAATTAGTTCTTCAATTTTTGTGGTGGTAATGGGATCAAGTCCACAACAAAGCTCATCCATCAGAATAACTTGAGGTTTAACGGCTAAAGCGCGAGCAATGCACAACCTTTGTTGTTGTCCACAAGAGAGTTCCAAAGCTGGTTTATAGAGCTTATTTTTGACTTCTTCCCAAATATCCGCAGATTTAAGAGCTAACTCGACAATTTCATCTAATTCTGATTTTGGTCGCCAGCCAATTAATTTTACACCGTAAGCAACGTTATCATAACTGCTCATGGGAAAAAGATTGGGTTTGGAGTAAATTGTACTAATTTGACGACGGAGACGATTGAGATTAATCCGCCGTTCATAAATATTTTGCCCAAAAAATTCGATTTTTCCTTGGGTTTGGACTTCTCCCTCTAAGTCACTCATGCGGTTGAGAGACTTCAAAAAAGTAGATTTCCCGCAACCACTAGGTCCCATAATGGCAATAATTTTATTTTGGGGAATATCCATTGACAGATTTTCCAGAATTTTTTGCTTATTGTAGTAAAAACTAAAGTTTTTGACACTTATGGCGGGAATTATTTTACTCATATTCAAGAATAAGGATTTAAGAGGAAGAAAGAAAAAAGCCGAAAATTTGGCATCAGAATACTTGTAAAACTTGATATTTGCTTATAACCTAAATTATGCCCTCTATTGATCTACAATGCTGCGTTTAATTAATGTGAGAAAGGTAAATTAACCATGAGACAGCGGTTTATTTTCATCATTACTACTATCATTGTCTGGCATTTATGTATTTCTAACACATTAGCCAAAGAAAAAAAAATTGAAGATTTGGATAAGTTCCCTCCTAGTCCCTTAGAAATAACTATAACTGACCCAATATTGCCAAATATACCAGATAAACGGGAATTAACATTAACAGAATTGCAAAAATTAAAGACGGATTTAGATGGATTAAATCAAGAGGCACAGGTGACACTACAAGGAGAAGATAAAAAGAAAGCCTTTGAGATTTGGAATCGTGAACTACGATTGAGACGCTTTTTAGGCACATTGTCTGAGGTGGAAGCGTTATCAAGAGTGGGAGAAATCGCTTGGAATCAAAATGAACGGGAACAGGTGCGATATATTAGTCAGCGATTACAAGTAATTCAAAGCGAGATAGGAAAACAAAAAAGTACCGATTTACAATTATGGCAATCCCTGGGGAAAGCTTATCAAAAAATCCGGTTTCCTAAATTGGGAATATTGGCTTATGAACAAATTTTGATCTTAGTAAAACAACAACAAGATTCATCTGGAGAAATGGAGACTTTAAAAAATATTGGAGAATTACATTTAAGTTGGTTTGATTATCCCCAAGCTGCTAATACTTACCAAAAACTGTTAAATTTAGCAATTAATCAGGGTGATAAAACTAATGAATTAGGATATTTACAACAGTTAGCTTATATCTATTCCCAAGGAAAACAACCACAAGCAGCAATAGATATATTAAATAAATTAGTCCAAGTTTATACTCGTGAACAAAATTTGAGTCAAATTCCAGCTTTGAAATTAGCGATAGCTGCAAATTATGAATCTCTAGCTCAAAAAGATCCCAATTTAAAACAACAGGCTTTTGATAATTATCAAGCAGCTTATACTGGTGCATGGCAATTAGAACAATACGCTAAAGCTGGAGAAGCACTAGAGAAATTAATTACTTTTTATCGTTCACAAAAACAGATAGATGCAGCTTTACAAACTAGCCAAATTCTCATAGAAACACAAACATTAGCTAACAATTCTTATGGTTTAATGTCAGCTTATGACCAAATTGGTGACTTATATTTAGAACGCCGAGAATCTACACAAGCATTAACAGCATTTCAGAAAGGATTAGAAATAGCTCAACAACTTAAATATCAAGAATTATACTTTACTCAAAAAATTGAAAAGTTAAAACCTGAGATAAAAATCTAGAGAATATCAAGATAAATAAAAAAGTCCGCGTTAGCGGACTCTGGACATTGGATAAGGTTAAGTTGTCACCAAGAGAGCCTACAAGATGTTAGACTTATTTATATTTTTACTAATTAATTTGAGAAAATCAAGTGGTTTGATTTAAGAATTAGGACATAATTTCGATATTTATGTCTGAAAAAAAAGCAGTTTATTGATGATTATTTTTACAGGTGGATATCTCCCATTGCTTAGAGGGTGTTTGAAAAGTTATGGTTGATGTATCAAATATTTTTTACCCCACCCTAACCCTCCCCTTGTAAAGGGGAGGGAACTGGATTTTTATTGTTTCCCCCCTTTACAAGGGGGACTAAGGGGGGTAGCAATGTGATGAAAATTACGGAATACCACTTTTCAAACATCCTCTTAAAAAGGTGAGGAATCTGAGAAATTGCGGACATAACTAAGATTGTTTTGTCTAAGAGGATGCTTGAAAAGTCTTTGGTCATGTATCCAAAATCTTGAGATCCCCCTAAATCCCCCTTAAAAACGGGAGTTAGGGGGGATATTGATACAACTGAGCGATAATTCTCCTCCATCTCCTGTGGCTCTGTTGCTTAACCTAAGCTACAATTTTTTCACCAATCACTAATGCTATTTTCATCCCAAACTTGCAATTTCAATTCTTGTAAATAGGTTAACCCATTGTGAATTTGTCCATTTGTTCCTTGTAAATCTAAATCAAACCAACCATCACCTACAGCATCCTGTCCGAGAATTGCGGCTTTGATATTCACAGTTAAGCCATATTCAGAAACTAGGCGAGAAATTACAGGTTCTTGATGATGATCTTGCGGAATTCTGACGCGAATTCGCTTGTTTATCAGGGTATTTTCACTACTCATAACCACCTCTAAGATGTAATTTAATAGTTGTCTGGAAATTACCTATTAGCCATTATTCAACTTCTTTAATTTCGGTTTTTCGTTCTATGATTTCCTTCAGAATCAAGGTGATAACTGCCAGAAATGCTAACAATACAGCAGCAGAAAAAGCAGCTTCTGTTTCATATTGTTTGTAAGCATCTTCCACAAATAATGGTAAAGTCTGGGTTGTATTGGCAATGTTACCAGATACCACAGAAACTGCACCAAATTCACCCATGGCTCTGGCATTTGTCAAGATTAAACCGTAGAGTAACCCCCAACGAATACTCGGTAAAGTTACCCGCCAAAAAGTTTGCCAATCGTTTGCACCTAATGTTCTGGCAGCTTCTTCCTGATCTTTGCCAAATTCTTCTAAGACAGGAATTACTTCTCTGGCCACAAAAGGCATACTCACAAAAGCGGTAGCCATAAGCATCCCTGGAAAAGCAAAGACAATTTTAATATCATGGGCTTGTAACCAAGGACCAAACCAGCCCTGTCTCCCGTACAATAAGACTATCATTAGCCCAGCGACGACTGGGGAGATGGAAAAGGGCAAATCAATGATACTGAGAACTATAGCGCGTCCAGGGAATTTATGTCGAGCGATCGCCCAAGCCGCACATAATCCAAATACGGCATTCACAGGGATAGAAATAGCAGCCAGTAACAGGGTTAACCAAGCTGCGTGGAGAAATTCCGGTTTTGCCAGGTTAGATAAAAATGGTCCAGTTCCCTTTTTGAAAGCTTCAAAAAAAACATTAATAGCTGGAATATATTGAACCAGAAATAGGTAGGAAATTGCCACGCCAATTAAAACTGCCGGTACCCAACTCTGTTTTTTTGGCCTTTTAACTTTATCTATTGTCATATCTTCTTGCCAAAGCTTGTAAGAAATTAATTGCTAATAACATTACCAAAGAAATTCCTAATAAAACCACACCAATTACAGTTGCACCAGCATAGTCATATTGTTCCAATCGCTGGAAAATTAACACAGGTGCAATCAAATCTTTATAGGGTGTATTAGAAGAAATAATTACTGTTGAACCATACTCCCCAACTGCGCGGGAAAAACCCAAAGCTACACCAGTTAAAATTGTCGGAAATAAAGGCGGTAAAATCACTTTCCAAAAAGTTTGCCATTCAGAAGCACCTAAACTCCAAGCAGCTTCTTCAATTTCCGATTCCATTTCTTGCAGAACAGGTTGCACAGTTCTCACTATAAAGGGTAATGATATAAATATCATTGCCACTCCTACCCCCAAGCGAGTAAAAGATACCTTAATCCCCATTGGTGCTAACAATGAACCCAACCAACCATTCTCACTGTAAACTGTTGCCAGTGTTAAACCTGCTACGGAAGTTGGCAAAGCAAAGGGTAAATCTACAGTGGCATCAATAATCCGTTTTAAAGGAAAATCGTACCGCACTAAGACCCAAGCAATCAAAGTTCCAAACACACCATTCAGCAAAGCTGCAAATAATGAAGTAACAAAGGTAACATTATAGGTTGCTAATGCTAACTCACTAGTCGCAATTTCCCAAAACTTCGCAGGAGATTCCGTACTAGCTTTGAGAAACATGGCCACAATGGGAATAAATAACATCACAGTTAGATATCCCAAAGTAATCCGCCAAGTCCAAGGAAGATGAATCAAATTATCTACAAATACCTTCCAAATGGGAGGTTTAATATGAGTTTGTACAGCCGCAGATTCAGTCATAATTTTGTTAGTTGTCAGTTTTCAGTTGTTAGTAGGGGCGAAGCATTTGGAAGATAAATTATCGGTCATTGCCAAAAATAGTTCTCCAAATGCTTCGCCCGTACAGTTGTTAGTTGTTAGTTGTCAATTACCAATTACCAATTACCAATCACCAATCACCAATTACCAATTACCAATTACCAATCACCAATCACCAATTACCAATTACCAATCACCAATTACCAATTACCGTTTATTTTTAGCTTGAATTTGGTCAAAAATTGCCCCATCATTAAAGAACTTTTTCTGAACAGCATCCCAACCACCTAATTCTTGAACTGTACCTAAAGTTTTTATTTGGGGATATTTGTCAGCAAATTCTTTAATCTTAGCTACTGTTTCATCTACAGGACGAAATCCTACTTTAGCAAATTCCCGTTGTGCTTCGGGGGTAAACAAATATTTAACAAAAGCTTCTGCTACTTCACGATTACCATGTTTATCAACATTTTTATCCACAACAGCAATAGGATTATCAATGGAGATATTTATATCAGGAAGAATGTAATTTGTTTTTTCACCCTTGTCTTTTGCCAAAACAATTTCATTTTCATAGTTAATCAAAGCATCACCTTGACCTTGTTTAAAAAATGCGTCTGTAGCTTCACGGGCATCTTTGGTTAATACAGGGACATTTTTATAAACTTTGGTCACAAAATCAATAGCTTTAGTTTCATCTCCACCAGTTTTAATGACTGAATTCCAAAGGGCGAGAAAATTCCACCGCGCTACCCCAGAAGTTTTGGGATCTGCGGTAATTAGTTTAACATTATCTTTGGCTAAATCAGCCCAATTCTTAATCCCTTTGGGGTTGCCTTCACGAGTTACTAAAGCTGCAACAGACTTAGAAACAATACCATTATTAGGAAATTCTTTCTCCCACCCAGGTTGAATTAATCCCGCTTTTTCAATTTTTTGCGTATCTAAAGCCAGGGCTAGATGAACAATATCTGCTTCTAAACCATCAACCACCGCACGAGTTTGCGAACCAGAACCACCATAGCTCTGTTTAAATACTACAGTTTGGTTATGTTCCTTTTGCCATTTTTCCACAAATTTGGGAATAATAGCGGCGTGAGCAGCTTTGGTGACAGCAAAGGATACAAGGGTTAATTCTACATTCTGTTTTTTACCCGTATCAGTAGTTGCACTAGGTAAATTACCAGTGTTTGTCCCAGAGCAAGCAGCAAGAGATACACTCAATACTGTCCCTACTAAGAAAAGTGATACAAAGCCTTTGAGCGAATTTGGACTAAACCTCAGTTGTAGTCGTTTTCGTAATTGTTGCCACAAATTCATCTTTTGTCCTTCTGTGAGACTACGGTTAATTAATGAAAATACCATTATTGCAGGTATCCGGTTATCAAAACTAGTAAAAACTGCATATTGACGATAGGGAATATGGTGATTTTACCAGTTTCAAGAAAAATTACAATGCCTTTCAATGACAAGTATCAATTTTTAATTATCTTTATGGAGCTACGACGGGAAATTACTTAACTAATTCTCAGCTTTTAATACTTTACTTAAATAAATATTTGAAAATAAATATAGAGTTTAATCTGTTAAAAGATTTGCCATATAAACTTTATAGGCATTAAAAGCTGAAAAATATATTCGCAATATTTAATACATACAATACCCGATGGGAAAATAGTTGTTTTTAAGTGCAAAAACTATTGATTTTATTTATGACATCTGGTACGCTCTTTCTCTAGAGGTTAAATACGTTATCTTTACAGAGTTACCGTAGATTAGATTCAAACCAATTTTAGGACATCCCATGACAGATAATTTTGCCAACACCGCAAAATTTGTTCCCATAACAAAGCCGTTTTTTCCGGCTTTATTCTTAGCAACAGGTTTAAATATAAGCACTATTTTGCCTGTATTTGCAGGTACAGCCCAAAAGACGCAACTAATGAGTCAAAGTGGTAAAAAAGTTGAACTTACCTTAGTTACTTACGCAGTCACCAAAGCGGCTTACTCAAAAATTATTCCCGATTTTGTGGCAAAATGGAAAAGAGTAGTTATCCTGGAAACTCGCGCTGGTAATCCCAAAAATATCAAAAATTGGACTGATTTAACAAAGCCTGATGTTAAAATTATTACTGCAAATCCCAAGACATCAGGTGGGGCTAAATGGAATTTTCTCGCTTTATGGGGTTCAGTAGTTAAGAATGGCGGAAATGATACCCAGGCGTTAAAGTTTATAACAGATGTGTTTAAGAATGTGGTTGTATTACCCAAGGATGCACGAGAAGCAAGTGATGCTTTTTACAAAAAAGGTCAGGGTGATGTATTAATAAACTATGAAAACGAAGTCATTTTAGCTGCACAGCAAGGCAAAACAGATACTTCTTACATAATTCCTCCAGTAAATATCTCTATAGATGCACCCGTTGCAGTTGTGGATAAAAATGTTGATAAGCATGGAAATCGTGAGGTTTCTGAAGCTTTTGTCAAGTTCCTTTTCACTCCAGAAGCACAACGTGAATTTGCTAAAGTTGGTTTTCGTCCAGTTGACTCAACTGTATCTAAAGAAGTAAAAAATAAATTCCCCTATATTGCCCGACTCTACACTGTAGCTGATCTTGGCGGTTGGAGTGGTGTCCAGAAGAAATTCTTTGCAGATGGTGCGATTTTTGATAAAATTCAACGGGGAAGACGCTAAATATAGCAATTCTTGATTGATTGTCATATATTCTTGGGTCACGGTGTAGACAAAGTTTTTGTAGCGATGCAGGATTTTTGCAACCGTGATTTACAGCACTTTCCGGTGTTATGAGGTACATATCCAGCGGGCAAGATGCCCGCACTACAAGAGTTTCATAATTCAAGTTTGTACCTCATGAGAGCGAAATCTGCTGTAAGAACAATTACGACGGACTTCTGTTTTTTCCCAAGTGCCAATTATTATATTAACTAGTAGTGATGGAGCTTTTGATCGAGTTCGGGCTAAGGTATTTGGGGTAACTGATTTTATTAATAAACCTATCAAAAAGGAGCAGATATTTACAATATTAAATAAGCATTTACTAACAAGTTCTAGAAATGAATATCTCCAGAATTTTGCTTTGTCTTATTAATAAAATAGTTGTCAAGAATTAGGCAAATTTTAGGGGTAAACCATCCTGAAATATGAGTAATTCTCCGGGTTGTATTTGTGTCCAAACTTCGTTATCAGTTAGGGGTGTAGTCACAATCACAGCCACGCGATCTTTAGATGTAGTCAATTCACTAAAATCTACAGTCATCTCTTCATCAATTAAATGAGCCGCAGCAAAAGGCGCTTGTCTAATAATGTAGCAAAGTTTAGTTGAGCAATAGGTGAAAAAATGCTCACCATCTGATAATATGTAGTTAAAAGATCCAAAGGCTGCTATTTCTTTGGTAATTTCATGTAATGTCTGATAAAGTTCCTTTACCGGTGGTTGTTCTTGAGGAAAATGCGATCGCAAAGTATTGAGAATTAAGCAAAATGCTTTTTCGCTGTCCGTAGTCCCCACAGGTTGAAAAATACCATTATTTTCCGGGTTAAAGTCTGGTAAATTACCATTATGAGCAAATACCCAATATCTTCCCCACAGTTCCCGACGGAAAGGATGACAGTTTTCCAAGGCTATTTTGCCTTGAGTAGCTTTGCGGATATGGGCAATTACATGAGTAGAATGAATGGGATACTGACGGATAAAATCGGCAATTGGTGACGCGATAGAGGCTTCAGCGTCTAGAAAAATTCGACATCCTTTGCCTTCAAAAAAAGCAATTCCCCAACCGTCGCTATGTTCATCTGTTTTTCCTCCCCTGGCAGAAAAACCTTCAAAGGAAAAGCAAATGTCTGTCGGTACGTTGCAATTCATTCCTAGCAGTTGGCACATTAGTTTTGTAGTTGTAAAGATCAACTAAAGAATAACTGATTATTTTTGATGGAACAGGTACAATTTGGACATTTAATTATCAAATATTAATAAAAACCTGTTTGGAGAAACTCATCGTGGTAATTAGTATTACATATTCTTTTTCACTAAGCAAGACGTTTTTAGGTGATTTTCATCAATTTCTCCTGGAGGATTTAGAAATTTATGGGAGTTTCTTGGTCATGGAAGCAAAAAATAGCAAATAATAGAATAATGAACAAACGCCATTTTTTGCAAATCAGTACAGTTTTAATCGGTACAGCCTTTTTTTCCCGTTATATCAATTGGAGTTCAGAATCTATGGCACTTTCTAATCCAGAGTTTACAGTGACAAAAACAGAGGAAGAATGGAAGAGTATCCTCACACCAGAACAGTTTCGGGTATTGCGGAAACATGGTACAGAACCCTCCCATACCAGTTCTCTCGATAAGCAATATGAACCTGGTACTTATGTCTGCGCTGGGTGTGGACAAGCTTTGTTTACTGCTGATACTAAGTTTAATAGTGGTACTGGCTGGCCAAGCTTTTTTAAACCCATAGAGGGGGCGATCGCTACTACTACAGATAGAACATTTTTCATGACCCGAACTGAAGTCCATTGTAGTAATTGTGGTGGACACTTAGGCCATGTTTTTAATGATGGACCAAAACCAACTGGTCTCCGTTACTGTATGAACGGTGTATCTTTGCAGTTTACACCTGCGTAGATCACTAATACGGTTCACTTTTTAAACTCTCTCAAGGGGTGCAAACCCCTTGTTTTATTCTGTCAAAAGCAGGAAATTGGAATATAGCAGGTAGAGTTTACATAAAATTGTCGAAAACAAGGATAAGGATTAGATAATGCAAGTTCTCAAAAGATCCATCAAACCAGAAAGTTATATATCGTTTCTCCACATTTACCAAACTACTTGGGGGACTGCTGGTGATATTTGTTTAGTTCGGGAATCTGTAGCTGAATCTAGTGCATCTAAGTTTGTGGGTCGCAGAATTAAATTAGCTCTCCCTAAAGGTATGGAACGTGATTATTTAGTGAATATTCCCATCATTAAAATTGCAGGTTACGTAGGTGAAGGGCATCCTAAAGATCCCCAGTCTGAATGGGAGGCTTATGATGGTATAGATCCAGAAATAGCGATCGCAGTTTTAAAAATTTGGGACTTCAAGTTAATTGAGTTATAGGAGATTCTACCTCAAGGTACATCTTTAAAGGCAAAAAAATTCCTGTTTGCAAAAACTATGGGAAGCAGCGCAAAAAATTGAGAGTGCGTCAAGAATTATCTTCCTAACGCACCCTATAAATTGAAAATTTTTGGGTCAACTTAGTACCCAACAGCGGAAGTTAACTAACTATTAAAAATAACTAAAAAGCTGGTAATATCCGCCTTTTTAATTTTTAATTATTAATTTTTAATTCCGCTCTACGGTACTAGCGTTTACCACGGTAAGGAACAGCATTGAGGTAATCAATGTCAAAAGAAGATAACTTTTGAGCATAGTTACCTTTACCAGATACAGAAGCAGCCATATCTGCAAATTTAGCAGGATCGCCTTCTTTTAAACGCTTTGCTTTTGCCTTAGCAGTGTAGAAGTTTTCCAAGGTAAAGCGCCAGTCGGTTTTGACTGTACCGGCTGTTTCTTGGAAGTCGGCACCGTAACGAGGAGTTACCAAGTTAAAAGGACGATCTACAAACCGCTTGCGTTGGTAAGGTACGGTACTATCACCAAAGTTTTGGGTGTATTCTGCGCTGTCTAATAAAACATCAACAAAGCCGCCAAAGCCCTTGTTACAAATAACAATTGACCAAGCAATTTCTTCTTTTTTATTGTAAGCACAACGACCCAATAAACGCTTGAGGGTGATGTCTACTAAACGGTAGTTGTTGTTAACAGAGACAACTAAACGATAGAAAGCTTCAGATTTAGCTAAACCCCGGATAAAGTCACGAACTGACAAAGAACCGTTTTTAAGTTGAGACTCTAAAGTAACTTGACGGTTAAACTTGAGAATTTCATGTTCGCTAAAAACTTGGCGATAAGCAGCCCAAATGATGTTTGTCATGTCAGTGTAAGAACTAACATCTTCAATCCGATAGATATAAGGTGTATCTTCATTTTGGTCAGCAACGCCAAAGCTGGCCACCCGGTGATTTTGACTACTTGGATTGTATTGAAGTAATGGCAATGCCATATTAATTTTCTCCTTTTATGATCAAATTAAACAAAGAAAGATTTCGTTCTAGAAATACCCCGCCCAGAACTGAAGTTTAGGGCTAATAACTAAAGTCCGTTAAAACGGACTATAAACTTTTTTTTCAGTCGTCTTGAGACGACTTTTGCTATTAGACTCAGAATTCATTCTGAGGCGGGATTACTTACTTATTTTCCCCTCAAAAGGCTAGTAGATATCACTAATTCCTAACCAATTGAGAATCAACAAGAAAGTAATGCCTGCGGTTATTACCAGTAATACAGCAGACAATGCCCCCAAATCAACATTTTGCCCAGAGCCTGGGTAGAAACCTCCACGCCATTGACGAAGATACGGCCATTTTTGGACAATACCTGCCCGGTCACGATAATCAGCACCATAGCGGGGAGTAAAACTGATTGGGCGGTCTGTGGTCATCCGTTTGCGTTGATAGGGTACGGTATACTCGCCAAAGGCTTGTTCATACTCACTACTATCAATCAAAACATCCACAAATTTTCCCCAACCTAAAGTAGCAATTTGAATTGACCAGGCAATTTTTTCTTGCTCATTGTAGGGAGAACGACCTAAGATCCTTTTCAGGAACATTTCTACCAACCGATAGTTGTTATTTGGTGTCACAACTAGCTGATAAAATCGCTCTGATTTCACCAAACCACGAATGAAGTCTTTAACCGTAATTGACCGATTTTTGAGTTGAGTTTCTAAGGTAATTTGGCGGTTAAATTTGAGAATCTCCTGTTCGTTGAAGACTTGGCGATAAGCAGCCCAAATTAGTTGTTCAATTTCGCCGGCAGAGTTAGCATTTTCAATGCGGTAGATATAAGGATTGTCCTCGTTAATATCTGCCGTACCAAAGCTGCTAACTCTTTGGTTTTGAGTTGTAGGTTTGTATTCAAGTAAAGGAATTGCCATTTTAAAGAACCTGCCTTTTGGTAAATTTGGCATTTCAAAATGCTCTAATACTTAGCAAACTAACTAAAATTAAAATCCTTAAAAAAATACAAACTTTATCACTTTTGTAACCGAGATTACCCAGCTAGTTAAAAAACTATCTAGCGTCCGGGAAACCCAGCACTAGGACTAATAGAAACAGGAATACCTGTTGATGTCGTTTCCTTGGTAGTGTTAGGAATTTGGATATTGGCAGTGCTAACTGGTGTGTAAGTCACTGTTTTAATCTTAATGGAATTTGCCATATCCAAAAAGTTTTTAATGTCACCCCATTTATAACGAGCTTCTTCAAGTTGGTCGCGCCAGTAATCGCTGTATCGTGGTGTTACCAAATTAAAGGGTCTATCCTTATAACGTCGTCTTTGGTAGGGAACGATATTTTCCCCAAAGTTGCTTTGATATTCTTCAGAATCGAGCAAAGCGTCAACAAAACCACCCCAACCTTTGGTAGCAATCACAATTGACCAAGCGATTTCTTCTTTGTTGTTGTAAGGTGCGCGACCTAATAACCGTTTCAGCCCAATTTCTACTAATCTGTAATTAGAATTACTCTGAATTACCAAACTTTGGAAAGCGTCAGATTTAGCTAAACCCCGGATAAAATCGCGGACGGTAATAGCTTTGTTTTTTACTTGGGATTCTAAATGAACTTGGCGATAAAATTTGAGAATGACGTGTTCGCTAAAAAGTTGCCGATAAGCAGCCCAAATTAATTCTTCTACTTCTCCACCAAAGGCGTAGTCTTCGATGCGGTAAATTGTGGGTGTATCTTCGTTGGGAACTTCATAACCAGAAACGCGCTGGTTTTGAGAACTGGGTTTGTATTCTAGTAAAGGTATTGTCATGTTTGTCAGTT
>NZ_VIKZ01000019.1:36817-80424 GCF_009711985.1 Dolichospermum sp. UHCC 0260
GTTGTTGGTTATTTTTACCAATTACCAATTACCAATTACCAATCACCAATCACCAATAACTAATTTTTGGCGTTAGCAGGAATATAACGATAAGGTAAAGAAACTGCTACAGGTTTAATTGTGGGTTGTTCTTGATGATCTCTGCTTGTATCAGGGATTTCGCTGCTACTAACAAAAGATTGGGCAGTGGCCAAACTCCGTTGGTAGTTGCATTCGTTGGTAATAATAGACCCAGCCATAATGAAGAAGTTGGCAGGAATTGCCCGACGGATATCTGCTGTAGTTAGTTGTCCTGATGTGCGGATGCTATAGTAGGAACGGCCAGCCATTTCGCGAATGTTTTGGGTATCGCGCCAGTCAGAACCATAACGGGGGTTAGCCAGGTTAAAGGGGCGTGAACCAAAACGACGACGTTGGTAGGGGACAACATCATCACCAAAGTTATCTAAATACTCGTCTGATTCTAATAAAGCATCTATAAAACCGTGTAAACCTTTGGTCGCAATGACAATTGACCAAGCGATTTCTTCGGCTTTGTTGTAAGCAGCCCGGCCTAAGAACCGTTTTAAGGTGATGTCAACTAAGCGATAGTTGGAGTTGGTATCTGCTACTTGGGTGCGGTAAACCTCTGATTTACCTAAACCCCGGATAAAATCACGCAGGGTAATTGCCCGATTTCGCAGTTGTGATTCTAAAGCGGTTTGCTTATAGCTGGCTAAAATCAGGTGTTCGCTGAAAATTTGGCGGTATGCAGCCCAGATGATGCTATCAATATCTTGATCTGAGGTAGCCCGATCTAAGCGATAAATAGTTGGGGTGTCTTCGTTGGGGACTTCATAACCTTCTACTCGCTGGTTTTGCGATTTGGGCGCGTATTCTAGTAGTGGTATTGACATCTTTACTTTTACCTTGTTATATGGTATATAAATCAGTTTACTGGCTACAGGCCAACTGAACGCGAGCGCGAACTGCTTTTTCAGGATCGTTAGTCAGCATTAATTGAAATTTAGCAAGAATAGGCGATTGGACTAGAGCTACTTTTGCTAAAGCTTGTAATCCAACAATAGCAGCATAACGAATTGACCAGTCTGTATCTTCACAGATAAAGAGAAGTGTCTCTAGGGCGCGGTTGATGGCTATTTGACTGGCGGAAATGTCTAGCTTCTGCCAATGTAGATTTCCTAGTCCCTTAGCAGCGGCACGGCGAACACTGGGGGCAAAATCAGTGAGTGTTGTAGAGATGAGAATATCCAAAGCACGGGGATCTGCGATCGCTGCGAGAGTGCGAATCGAATAAGCCCGTGCGCCATAGTTATAATCATCAATTTGGTCTAGCAATTGTGGAACTGCTATTCCTCCCAACTGCGTCAATGCTGCTGCTGCCACTATGGCTGCTTCTGGATTGTTATAACCAAAGACAGCAATTAAGGTCGGAATTGCCGATGGATCTTTGGCTGCTGCCAGATTTTTAACTGCTGTCACCATCTGGGAAGGTGTGTCTGCTACGGTAATAGCCCGAATTAGTTCATCCATTTTTCCGTTGTCAGTGGTCAGTGGTCAGTGGTCAGTGGTCAGTGGTCAGTAGTTTTACAACTGACAATTAACAACTGACTACTGACTACAAGAGTGAATCCATGAGATTCATGACTCGGATAGCTTGTTCAGAAATACCAAAAGTATCAGACTGTTTTGGCAGTTGATACTCTAATAATCCTTTCAAAGCGATAAGTTTAAAGCTATTTTCCACTTGCGTTTGGGCGATCGCTTCTGCTGCGGCCAAATACCCAATTGCCCCCAAGTCCCCCAAAACAACGCGGCGCATTTTCAAATCACCTGTGGCCAAAGTTGTCACTAATAACTCACCATAAATAGAGTCTTGTGTCAGTTGGTACATGGCTCTGGCGGCGGAGCATTGCAATCGAGGAACTGAATGCTTGAGAAAAGGCTGAACAAGGGAAGTAGCCTCAGTTGCACCCATAGCTCCCAAGGCTTCTATTACTGCTGTATAGGGCTGGGTAAGGTGGGGAAAACCAGGTACTTGTACAGCAGCCTCAACTCCCCCATCTAGCAGTTTTATCAGGGCTGGTAATGCGGTTTTATCTCCAAGCATAGCTAAAGATTGGGCTGCTGCTTCGCGGACATAAAAATCAGCACATTCTAAACACCTAATCAAACCTGGTACGGCTTTTAAATTGCCTAATTTACCAAGCGCCCTGGCAGCATTACGCCGTAAGGGATAACCACCCAGTTCGGTTCTGTCAGATTCATCCTCTAGCGCAGCAATGAGCGCGTCTATGGCTTCTGGCTGACGAACTCGGAACTTACCCAACCACCAAGCAGCATAATAGCGGAGACTTAAATCTGATGATTGCAGGTTAGCAATAGCTATCTCTGGTGTCAGATTTGGTGCATTCTGGGCAGAATATTCTTCTCCACTGGTTTCTATCATTGCCAGGAAGTTATACTTATTCTGCTACTGTCAAAGCTTCAATTTTGACGATTCTGCCACCTAAACGGCTAATCCGCTGCATTTCTTCAGTCATGCGTCCGTAGGGTACGGTAATAAATACGCTACCACTGCGGCGAATGTCGAATTTATTTTTGTCGGTTTCTTGATTTTGCTTTAAGCCGAC
Source organism: Dolichospermum sp. UHCC 0260 (assembly GCF_009711985.1). Classification (NCBI taxonomy): domain Bacteria; kingdom Bacillati; phylum Cyanobacteriota; class Cyanophyceae; order Nostocales; family Aphanizomenonaceae; genus Dolichospermum; species Dolichospermum sp. UHCC 0260. The sequence goes on from NZ_VIKZ01000019.1 coordinate 39,451, forward strand.
AACTTCGTAACGAAATACGCGGCTGGCAGATGAAGAAACACTACTAGCACCAAGTGTGGTTTGACCGAACATTACTTCTATATCTCCTATGATGAGTTTTGTCGGTGAATAGCACCGGATCTTACGTAGAAATTACGCTGACAATTTTGCCGCCAACTCTCTGAATTTGCTGCATTTTGTCTAGAAGGCGCTCGTAAGGGACAATAAATACTGTGCTGCTACGGCGCACACTGGGGTATCCAGGATTGCGAATGCCTGTAACTTCAACACGGTAAGTGCGATTCGATTGTCCTACGGCATTACCGAGATTTTGCTTAGGAGCGTTATCCGCAGATACACGGAAACCCCAATTATCGTTACTACCAGATGGGCCAACAACTGAGGAAGATTTATTACTAGCTAATTCCCGCGCTAAACGAGATTTAGAACCTTCTACTTGAGCAGTATCGCTGTTGGCATAACCACGATATAAACGGAACATCCGCGTAAAACCAGCGGCACTTTGTCCTGCTTGAAAATCAAAACCGCGATAGTAGGGAACAACACTTTCCCCAAAGCTGTTTTGATATTCTTGAGAATCAATGTAGGAGTCAATTTCCGCGTCGTAACCTTGGTTAATATATAAGTCTAAGTGATAAGTTACTTCGGACTCATTGTATGGTGCGCGACCCAACAAATGTTTATAGTTGAGTTCAATTAACCGAGTTTGGAAACTGTTGTAGAAGAATTTAGCTTTGTAGAGTTCTGATTTAGCCACGCTGCGAACAAACTCGCGCACGCTTAAATTCCCATCACGGAGAAGTGATTCTGCACCAATCAAACGATCTGATGCCAATATATAATCATTCCCTAAGACTTGCCGATAAACGGCACGAATTACCGCTTCGACTTCTTCGCGGCTGGGGTTAGGGCGCAGTTCAACTCTGCGTGCGTCACTAAAAGGCTCTGTTCCCAGTCTGGAAGCTGCTGTTGTAATTGCCATATTTTTCCCCTTTATTGTGCCGAATTTTGGCTGAATAAAGCTTGGTCAGTGGTCAGTTGTCAGTTGTCAGTTGACTCTTGCCTCTTAACCTATTTTATTTGTAGATAAAACTATGCCCGGAGCTAGATCCAATTGCTAGGTGAACCAGAATTATCATGTATGGTCTTAACGCCACCTAAGTCCCAATCGGAATACTTTCCAACTTACGCAGTGACTCCCCATGAATAACTGGCAAACCCCTTGAGGGGTAACTCCATCTAACAATTGTATCCCTCTCCGGGCATGACGCTATCTAGCTAAGAGCGTTGATTGCGTAGTCAATGTAGGTATTAGCTTCGTTAGCAGCTTGACCGCTCAAACCATGACTAGCTTTGATAGATTTCAAAGCTTCTACGTACCAGCTAGGAGATAAGTCGAAAGCTGCGTGCATTTCAGTCAAACCAGCAATCAAGAACTCATCCAAAGGACCTGTTCCACCAGCAACTAGGCTGTAGGTGATGATGCGGAGGTAGTGACCAACGTCACGAGCGCATTTAGCTTTACCACGGCTATCAGCTGCAAATTGATTGCCTGGTGTAGAGGTGGTGTAAGGGAATTTGCTGTATACAGCGCTGGTAGCGCCGTCAATTAATTTTTGAGCGTTAGCTGTCAAACCACGAGCAGCTTCCATGCTGGCAGCAGCACGAACTAGACGACCATTAACTGCTTGTAATTCGGTGTTGCTTAAAAAGCGTCCTTGGGTATCAGCAGATGCGATTGCTTCGGTAATTGGTGTTTTCATTGGTGAAAATCTCCTAGATAGTTTCTTGCTTGTTTTACTGGGAAAAGCTCAATTAAGATTCGAGCTAATTTGTAATGAATTGTTAGGCAACAGCAGCCGCAGCGCGGTCGAAGTAGCTTGCAACTTCAGAAACCAAAGAACTGCAATCACCTTTGGTGATACCGTTAGGATCGTTAACGATAGCGATCGCTGCTTCTTTCATTTTACCAACACCAACTGCTACGGAAGAACCAGGAGTACCCAAAGCTTGGTATGTTTCGCGCAAACCATTTAAGCAACGGTCATCAAGAACACTAGCATCACCAGCGATCGCTGCGTAGGTTACATAGCGTAAAATGATTTCCATGTCGCGGAGACAAGCAGCCATACGACGGTTGGTGTAAGCGTTTCCACCAGGAGCGATCAAGTTGGGTTGTTCTTCAAACAAAGAACGAGCCGCGTTGGTAACGATAGCGGAAGCGTTGCTGGTAATGCGGTTAACAACATCTAAACGCTTGCTGCCGGAAGCTACAACTGCGGTTAAAGCATCTAGTTGTTCGGTGCTGAGGAATTCGCCTCTAGCGTCAGCTTGGGAAACAACTTTGGAAAATACATCTAATGTCATGGACTCTAATCTCCTAAATTACTTAGTTGAGAGATGTCTAAATTAAAACTAATTCGGATTTGTTCGCAACGGAGTCAAATCAAAGCGTCTCTCATTTTGTCTTCTCATCTACCAGTTTACAGTTTAAAAACCAGAAATTATGAGAGTCAAGGGGAATTTTTTGAGAAACCGGCAAACTTGATGAATTGCCTGCTTTTTTCAACTTTCTCCTGTTGTTTAACCCCTACAGTTTATGTTTATACAATGCCATAGAGCCATTATTTGTTACAAATTATGAATAAATAAGATCGTCGCCTACAAACTAGCTCAAATCCTTTATACACAAGGATTACAACTGATAAAAAGTCAATATTTTTGTTACACAACTTTACATTTTTTGACAACAATCGCAATATTCAGCAGTTAAAGATTGTTTTAATTTTCCAGAAACTCACTATCATAAATGGATTACAGCAGTTTTTTGTTGTATAAGTTTTAGCTAAGTTTTGTTAAGAATTGTTAAATTTACATTTCTAAATATTTGGAAAACCTGCTACTTTTTCCCCCCAGGGGGGATATAAATATTAAAAAAGCTATATTCACAAATTGAGAATAAATGGCTATTTTTGCAGAAATTCTTAATAAAGACCACTACGACGGCGTAACACTTCCAGTAAAGTTGCAAAGCTGCGGGGAAGGGGTGCTGTCACTTCCACCAAATTTCCAGAAGCGGGATGTTGTAGCTGGAGTTTCCAAGCGTGTAATGCTTGTCCTGGCAAATTTACGCCGAGGGAATGACCAGAACTATAAATGGGGTCGCCAACGAGAGGATGACCCATTTTGGCACTGTGGACGCGAATTTGATGGGTCCGGCCTGTTTCTAGTTGAAAGTGAATTAATGTGTAATTTCCAAAGCGTTCTTTTACTCGCCAATGGGTGATAGCATTACGTCCACCATCTTCTATAGAAACGATGGCCATTCTTTTGCGGTCCTGGGGATTGCGACCAATGGGTAAGTCTATACTTCCGGTTTCTGTTTTGGGGACACCGTAAATTAAACCTAAATATTCTCTTCTGGCGGTTTTTGCTTGTAGTTGTGCTTGTAGATGTTGATAAGCCAGGTCTGTTTTAGCGATCGCAATCGCTCCCGTTGTATCCTTGTCCAAACGATGGACAATTCCCGGACGCTGAATGCCACCAATTCCCGGTAAATTGGGACAGTGTGCCAAGATAGCATTAACTAAAGTTCCGTCAGGATGGCCTGGTGCGGGGTGGACAACCAAACCGGCGGGTTTATTGATAATAATTAACTCGTCGTCTTCATAGAGGATGTCTAGGGGAATATTCTCGGCGATTATTGCTAAAGGTTGAACGGTGGGAATTTCGAGGGTAATGAGATCGCCTGTTTTCAGGTTAATCTTCTTAGATGTGCAGATGAGATTATTAATTTGGACATGACCCTGTTCTATTAACTGCTGGATGCGAGAACGGGATAAATCTGATAACTCTTGGGATAGGTAACGATCTAGGCGATCGCTATTTTCGGTAACTTGGATATTATTAATTGCAGACACGATTAGGTATTGGGTGATTTAAGAAACATTGAGCTTAAAAATTAGAGGTGTTCGGGTCAAACCTCTAGACTTCATTTTTTCATATTATGTTTAACATACTTTTTTATTTCTCTAAAAAATCTATAGTAACCTAAAAGTAAGAATTCAAGAATTAGAATTTAAAACCTTTGTAAAATCCAGTAATTAAATGATCATGAGAGAAAATTTTAATGATCAATCTCAGAGTATGAATACAATTCCGATTAGTAGATATAGATTTTTCCAAAAGCTACAACCAATTACTTTATTAAAGAAGATTACTAATAATTCTTTTACTGGTTGTTTACAAGTCTTTAGCGAGTCGGGTGCTTGGTCAATATATATGGATCAGGGTAAGTTGATTTACGCTGGTTACTCCGAAGAAATGTTTGAACCTCTTTACCGAAATTTACAGCAATTAAGTCAGCAAATTTCTACTCTTCCTATGGGTATCAACGAACAGGTACGGATGATTTTTGAAAAAGATATTGAGAATCAATCAATCCCCAATCCGGATTATTTAGCAATTTGTTGGTTAGTTGATCAAAAATATATTAGTCACGTCCAGGCTGCTTTGCTGATTGAACAATTGGCGCTGGAGGTTTTACAATCATTACTGAATTTAGAATATGGCAGTTATGAATTTGTTCTTCATACTTTTTTAGATAATCTCCCTAAATTTTGTCATTTGAATTTAAGAACTTTAGTGGAACAATCTCAATCAGGGGTTAAGGTTAATGTTCAGAAAAATTTGAATTTTGAAAATCATTATCAGTCAAATTCACATAGCAAAAATCAGGAGCAATTACCCAAAAATAATTCTGAGCAAGTTGATTCTGAACCACATATAAATCAGCCGATTAACCCTCAAGTTACTGCTAGAAAGAAATACAGTATTTTGGGTGTGGACGATGATTATAGCATATTAAATGCTGTGGAAAATTTTTTAGATGAGCAAATATTTTCTGTGCTGAAATTCATGGATTCTTCCCAAGCTTTAATGGAAATTCTGCGAGCGCAGCCAGATATAATTTTACTAAGTGTAGAAATGCCTAATTTAAATGGCTATGAAATCTGTTCTTTATTACGGAAGCACACGCATTATAAAAATACTCCTGTGATTTTGATGACTGAAAGAATGGGATTAAGAGATAAAGCCAAAGCTAAGTTTGTGAAAGCTAATGGTTATTTAGAAAAGCCTTTTTCCCAAGGAGATTTACTGAAAATAATTTTTCAACATATTGTGTGAAAATTCAGTATTCAGGTTAATAAACCCTGACAGGATGACAATACCTATCAATAAAAGGTTATCAAATTTAGCTGCGTAACAGCTTACAATCGGGAAATATTGAGGATTACATTTATCCAGTGTAATCTTCATCTATCACTAAGTGACTGACTAAAGTAAAAAACCACATCTTCAAGGAACTAATATGGGGTGGTTCATAAAATATGTTATTACAATAGTATTACTCTGATAAAGAAGCTATTAACTTATGTACACCTTAAAAATTCGTAGAGTTGGAAATTCCTTGGGCTTAACATTACCTAAAGAAGCCCTGGAAAAACTTAAAGTTCAAGAAGGAGACAGCGTATTTGTCACTGAAACCCCAGCAGGTGTTATGATAACTTCTTGTAATCCTGATTTTGAAAAAGCAATGGAAGCCTACAAAAAAGTCAGCACAAAATACAGAAATGCACTTCATGAGTTAGGGAAATGAATGGAATTTTCTGGTTAGATGAAATAATTGTTACAGCTATACATGAAGACCAATTAATACAGCATGGTGGTCTTGCAGGTGTGCGAGATAACAGTTTGTTTGTAGCTAGTTTAGATAGACCAAAGAATTTACTTGCTTATGGTGAACCTACACCCAGTATATTTGATTTAGCAGCGGCTTATGGTTATGGATTTGCTAAAAATCATGCTTTTATAGACGGTAATAAACGGGTAGCTTTCGTAGTAATGGCTATCTTTCTGGAATTAAATGGATATTCGTTGGATGTTCCAGAACCGGAAGTTGTTTTAATAATGGAACGACTAGCAAACGGCCAAGAAAGTCAAGAAACCATATCAGAATGGCTTCAAGAAAATTCTATTCAATATTAAAGGGTATTCGTAGTTTACCAGACTATTACTTCCAAATTTCCGGGGGGTAAATTCACGGATTCGGTAATCAGCAAGTTACCAGATTGATCAATTTTTCCTTTGAGTTTGTATGCTTGCATGATGTTTTTCATAAGACTCTGTTTTTATATTATCTCCCGTTGAGCAAAATTCAATCTCTAAATTTGGGTTTAAATTATGATAACTACACTCATTGAACGAGAAGCAGAACCAATTTTAATTAGCGACTTAACCTGGAGAGAATTTAAAGCTGTTGAACAGCTAATTGAGCGCCCAGGGTTAAGGTTATCCTTTTTAGATGGAGTTTTAGAGATTCGGAAAATGCCAGGGAAAAAACACGAAACTATCAAAGAACGTATTGGGGCTTTACTAGAAATTTATTTAGAGTTTTTGGAATTAGATTTTACTCCTACTGGTTCTGTCACACTAGAAAATGAATTTGAAAAGGTTAAAAAAGAAGGTGATAAATCTTATGAATTGGGAGCAAATAGAAAACGCCCTGATTTAGTGATTGAGGTGGTTGTTAGTAGTGGAGGAATTAATAAACTGGAAGCATATAAACGGTTACAAATTCCTGAAGTCTGGTTTTGGATGAATGATGAATTATTGTTTTATAGTTTAGGAAATGAGGGGTATGAAGCTGTTAGTAAATCGCAACTTTTACCGAGTTTAGATGTAGATTTATTGATGGGTTGTATTAATATAGAAAATCATGCTCAAGCGCTGCGGCAATTTAGAGCAGGGATAAAAGTTACAGGATAAAAATAACAGAATCTTTAGGGAATAGCGATGAAAGCAGCAGCACATAATTTAGGTCATACTGTTGATGAACATACAAAGACTTATCAAAGATGATTTGGGATGGAAAATAGGAAAAAAGCCTTTGGTGAGGTAATTAGTCAAAAGTCGTTAATTGAGTTGCAGAAGAATGAAATATTGGTGTTAAGGATGGAGAATGAAAGGTTGAAGTTGGAGGTGGAAAAGTTTAAATTTTTGGAGAATGTCTAACAATCCAATAGTGCTTGAGCCTGATCACATCTTGTACCTGCTCTAGCAGTTTTTTAGGACGTTGTTCCATAGGACATTATGCAGAGAAATTCTGTATAATACCAAGGGATATACGGAAAAATTCTATATAATCTCATTACACGGATTTAACCAAATTACCAATAACGAATAATACGGGTTGATAATGGCAAGAAAAGTACAGCACTCTTTGTTGAAAAAAGCAAAACAAAACAAAAATGACGAGTTTTATACACAGCTTTCAGATATAGAAAATGAGTTAAAACATTATAAAAGTCATTTTAAAAATAAAGTAGTTTTTTGTAATTGCGATGATGCTCGGATTAGCAATTTTTTTAATTACTTCGCATCAAATTTCGCAGAATTGGGTATTAAAAAATTAATAACAGCTTGTTATAGAAAACAAGAAAGGGATTTGTTTAATACCGAAGAAGTTGAAAATGGTTTTTTCTTTGAATATACAGGTGTAGAGGGAGAAAGAATTAAACCAAGTTCAACTGACATCGTTCATTTTAAAGGTGATGGCGATTTTCGTAGTGCTGAAAGTATCGAACTATTAAAGCAATCCGATATTGTTGTTACTAATCCTCCATTTTCATTATTTAGGGAGTATGTGGCTCAATTAATTAAATACGATAAAAAATTCTTAATAATTGGCAATATTAATGCTATCACCTATAAAGAAATATTTAAGTTAATTAAGGAAAACAAGGCGTGGTTAGGAATAAACCTTGGTAGAGGTATTTCAGGTTTTATTGTCCCCGAACACTATGAACTCTATGGCACAGAGACTAGGATTGATAGCTCTGGAAATAGAATAGTTTCTCCAAACAATTGTCTATGGTTAACTAATTTAGACACTTTTAAACGACACGAAGGTATTACTCTCACAAAGAGATATTTTGGAAACGAAATTGAATATCCCCATTATGACAACTATGATGGTATTAATGTGAATAAAACACAAGACATACCATTAGACTACAAAGGATTTATGGGTGTACCTATAACATTTCTACATAAATTCAATCCCGATCAGTTTGAAATAATTAAATTTAGAAAAGGGAATGATGAAAAAGATTTGTCAATAAATGGAAAATGTCCATATTTTAGGATTCTAATCAAGAATAAACGAATATTGACTGAATTATCTAACAATAGAGGAATACCACAAGTGCGATAGCGAAGCGCTGCTGCAAGCAGTGCGATCGCTGATCTTGTAGGTTGGGTTGAGGAACGAAACCCAACATTGATATAATAATATTAGTCGGTTTTAGTGTTGGCGATGCCCTTGGCAACCACTTTGTGGTATCGCTTATTTTCAAGTTAGGATGAAATAAGCGAGAGAGATTTTGTTGTCATGAATAAGAGGACTCAACTGCTCGAAGTAATTGCAGCTTTACCAGAGGAATTAGTTGACCAAGCATTGAATTACGTGCAAATGTTGCAACATCCAATTCAGATTACACCTGGAGTTTGTGGGGGACAAGCGCGAATTAGAAATACACGAATTCCCCTATGGACTTTGGTAGCATATCGTCAACAAGGTGCGCCGGATGAAGAATTATTGGCAAATTATCCTGGATTGACTGCGGAAGATTTAAGTGCAGCTTGGCATTACTACGAACAAAATCCCGAACAAATCGATCAAGAAATTGCCCAAGATGATTTAGTTTAATGGCATTACAATTTTACTCCAACGAAAATTTTCCGATCACAATGGTAAACTTACTCAGATCGGAGGGACACGATGTATTAACTTCCTACGAAGCAGGTCAAGCAAATCAAGGGATTCCTGACGATGTTGTTTTGCAGTATGCCACAGCGACAGGTCGCATTTTGATTACGGAAAATCGCCAAGATTTTATCGATCTACATCGCACTGCACCAAATCATGCTGGCATGATTATTTTTAAACACGATCGTGATTATACTGGGAAAGTCAAGGCGATAATTGATTTTTTGGATGAGGATAGTCGCACCTTAGAGAATCGTTTGTTGCGGGTTATGAAGCAAAATATAAAAGCAGTCGGACAGATTTTTTTCGTACAAGAGTATGGTAGAAATGGTGAAGATTAAAATTAAAATGTTGGGTTGCGCGATCGCTTAACCCAACCTACGATTTTTGACTAATTGAAGTTCCAAATAAAACCTGAGTGCGATCGCTGATCTTGTAGGTTGGGTTGAGGAACGAAACCCAACATTAACGATATAATATCTAAAAAAGAACTGAAAACTATAAATTAACTGAAAGGGCGATAACATCTTACACCGGCTCTAATAACTTTTTGGGGCGTTGCTCCATATCGTTGGTGTTTTTTCAATATCCGTTCGCGCCCCTGATGGCGAAGCTGTTATGCTGAACCTACCTGAGTTCGACGTAAGAGAATAACTTACAAGTGTTGACTGGAAAGAGTTTCAGGATTAAATAAATTTTTAGCGGTTGTCAATAATTTTCGGTTGTTGACAATTGATTGGGAATAAATAATATAAATTGTAAATTTTTCTTAAAAACCATTAAATAACATTATTAATCATTCTCAAGATTGCACCAAAGATTTAAGAATAAAGTAGTTGTTTGAGCAAGGAAAATGGACAATGGAATTAGAACAATTATTTTGTGCAATAGATGATTTCTGTTGGGATTTTGAAGCAAAATTGAACTCAGAACTAATTTCGAGCCAGTCACAAAAAAGAAAAAGAAAAAGTCGCTTATGTTTAAGTGAAGTCATGACTATTATTGTTCATTTTCACCAATCAAGTTATCGTAATTTTCAGGACTATTATCAAAAAAGCATTTTAACAAACTACCACAGATATTTTCCATCTTTAGTGAGTTATAATCGCTTTGTTGAATTAATGCCTGATGCTTTACTGCCTTTAATTTGTTATCTTAATAGTCGAAAAGGTCAATGTAGTGGCATCTCTTTTATTGACAGCATGGGTATATTTGTCATAATAAAAGAGCAAAAAGAAATAAAGTTTTCCGTGGCTTATCGGGCTGGGGCAAGAGTTCTGTGGATTGGTACTTTGGATTTAAACTTCATTTAATTATTAATGAACAAGGCGAATTATTAGCTTTTCAAGTTACTCCCGGAAATGTTGATGACCGGAAACCAGTTCCTACTTTGGCACAAAATTTATGGGGAAGACTTTTTGGAGATAAAGGATATATTTCTAAAAATTTATATCGAACTCAGGTGGTTTAGTAAAAACATTTGTTGCTAAACTATAATCAGGGAAACACCAAAATCAAATTATGAACTTAAATACAATTCAACAAGATATTGCATCTCTTCCTCCCGATGCACAACAAATCATAGTCGAACTCGTAAAAGTCCTGAAAAAACGCTATCTTCTGAATCAACAAGAATCTTCAGAAAATTCCTTGCCAGACTGGTCAGACTTTATCGGTTGCATAGAAGCTGAAACAGACCTCTCACAAAACTATAAAAACTACTTAGATCGTGAAATTAATCAAAAATATGATCATAGTTGATACAGGCTTTTGGTTAGCTCTTGCTAATAAAAAAGATGCAGTTCATATATCCGCCAAAAAACGATTTCAAGATTTAGCTAATCAGAAATTTATTACAACCTGGTGTGTCGTCACAGAAACGTGCTATCTATTACAAAAAAGAGTAGGAATAGATGCTCCAAAAATCTTTATTAATAAAATTTCCACAGGAAAGCTACAAATATTTGATCTCAAACAACATCATTGCCAGCGTATTGAAGAACTAATGGAAAAATATAAAGATTTACCGATGGATTTAGCCGATGCCTCTCTCGTTATTCTGGCAGAAGAATTAGGTCATGGACAAATTTTATCAGTTGATTATCGAGACTTTAACACCTATCGCTGGAAAAATACAGAACCCTTTGATAACCTATTTCATGAGTTTTTATGACTTAGTACCTACATCTCGAACATGAAGCGATCGCTAATCCTGTAGGCTGCATTAATAAAATGTAATAAACCTTTTTAAAATGAAAACAGACAGCATATTTTACCGATTGTTTCAAGAAATACCCAGCATATTTTTTGAACTTATTGGTAACTCTCCCCAACTAGCAGAACTTTATCAATTTTCATCAGTTGAAGTCAAACAAACAGCCTTGAGAATAGATGGAGTTTTCTTACCTAACCAAAATACAGATAACCCCATCTACTTTTTAGAAGTACAATTTCAACTAGATACGGATCTCTACCATAGACTTTTTAGCGAAATCTTTCTTTACATCCGCCAAAACAAACCCAAAAATAACTGGAATGCTGTAGTTATCTATCCAACGCGCAGCATAGATACACAAGATATTCAGCATTATCAGGAATTTTTTACGAGTCAACGAGTTAGAGTTATTTATCTCGATGAATTAGCAGAAACAACATCTTTACCCATTGGTATTGCTACAATAAAACTAATCATCGCTAACCCAGATAATTCCATTACCCAAGCTAGAGAATTAATCACCAGAACTAAACAAGAAATAGATTCTCAATTTCAACAGCAACAAGTATTACAAATCATCGAGACAATTTTAATTTACAAGTTTCCAAGAATGAATAGGGAGGAAATAGAAGCCATGTTTGGATTAAGTGAGTTAAAACAAACCCGATTTTATCAAGAAGCAAAAGAAGAGGGAATAGAAGAAGGTGAACACAAAGCCAAGTTAGACGCAGTTCCTGGTTTGATAGCATTGGGTTTAACTAGAGAACAAATCGCACAGGTTTTAAATTTAAGTTTGGCAGAAATTAGCGAGATTATTCAACAACAGAATATCAACACAAAGGACAAATAAAAAGGATTTAATCAGTGTAACCCTAACCAAACTTTTCCTGTACAGAATCAGATAATATACCGTGCATTTTAACGACTGCACCAATTACAGCTATTGCCGGTGCAAGAAATCCCTTTGCTTCCACTTGTTCTACAATTGTCCCCAATTCACCAATTAATTCTTCCTGTTCTGGCCGAGTTCCCCAGCGAATTAAAGCAATAGGTGTATCTAAACTCAATCCAGCTAGAGTAAACTGTTCAATAATGTAGGGTAAATTGTGAATACCCATATAAATTACGATAGTTTCCGAACCGTGCGCTATGGCTTGCCAATTTACCTGGGGTTTATACTTACCGGCGGATTCATGTCCAGTTACAAAAGTAACAGAAGAACTATAAAGACGATGGGTTAAAGGAATACCAGCATAGGCCGCTGCGGCGATTCCTGATGTAATCCCTGGCACAACTTCCACGGAAATCCCGGCGGCTACTAATTCCGCCATTTCTTCCCCACCACGACCGAAGATAAAAGGATCACCACCTTTAAGCCGAACAACTATGGCATTATTCTCCGCTTTCTCAATCAGTAATTGGGTGGTGACTTCCTGTAACAGTGAATGTCTACCCATGCGTTTACCCGCATTGATTTTTTCTGCTTCAGGATTGATCATTTCCAGCACTTCTGGACTCACCAAAGCATCATAAATAACCACATCTGCACAGGCTAATAAACCCTTTCCTTTGAGAGTCATGAGTCCAGGATCTCCAGGTCCAGCACCAACTAAATAAACTTTACCCAAAAACTTTGTCCTCTTCTTTGATGAAATTCTCGATTAAATTCGCAAATTCTCGACTTGTTCCTAATGGTTGTGCGAGTTGAAAACTGACTGATGGAAATTGTAATTTTAGCGTTTCTACTGCCAGAGCGATCGCATCAGTTATCCCACCTGTAAATAAAAAATAGGGGAAAATCGCAATTCGTCCATAACCAGCGGCTATCAATTCCTGTACTCTGACTTCTAAACTGGGAGGGACGGACCAATAAGCTGTAACTGCGTCCACAGTAGCTGCTATATTTTCCACAGGGGCATGAGAACCAGCCCGTCGGCTACCATGAGCCAAAATAATAGATACATCTGCTTTAATCGTAGTCATCATCCCCGCAAAAAACTTTTCTAAACCAGGATAACTACCAATATAAGGACGCAATTCTATTGTCATTCCTTCAGTTATGGCCTGTTCTGCAAGGGCGATTTCTGCGGGAATATCAGTCATAACATGAAATCCCGGTAACAAAAATAGGGGGATAATTTGCACCCTTTGACAACCAAAAGCCTGAACACGATGAGCAAAATCTTGAATTTGCAGGTGTAAAGGTTGGATATTAGCCTCTAGAGTAGCAACACCTACGAAATTTTCACCTTGGGGTAATATCTCACTTAACATTCCCGCTAATTGCTGCATAGCAATATCTGGACGAGGATCACGACTCCCATGAGACACTAAAAGATAAGCTGTAATTTTATTAATTTGCATATTTGGGGACTGGGGACTGGGGGACTGAGAAACACAGGAGAAAGATGCTAATTTATTTTTCTTCAGCATTGTAAGTATAAAATTGATTCAATGCTCCCACTGTTTCAAATTTGTATCCTGGTATCCAAGAATCAAGTTTGATTTCCGTGCGGTAAATACTAAAGATTATATAGTCTTGTCGGTTAGTTGTGGTGGTAATCAGTTCTTTGATGTGTGGTGTGGCGGATTGAAGCAATTCTTGACAATTAACTTTGATTAATTTTTCCAAGAAACTTGGTGTTTTGTGACAGACATCAGCTTCTAAATATGTTGTCAGCTTTTGAACGGCATATTGTTCATATTCACCCTGATTGGGGTTAGTTTTCGCCATAATTGCTCCCAGGACGGTAACGCTCGCTGCTCCTACACATATAAGAATAGTCAAAGGTTTCATATTCTAGCCTGAACTGGTATATTTATTAGTCTTTTAAACACTACCAAGAAAATTATCTAATTTCTGCTAAAAAAAGCTTGATTATTTTCTGGAGGTAATGCTATACTCACAGAGTGAATGGCGAGCGTAGCCAAGTGGTTAAGGCAGTGGTTTGTGGTACCACCATTCGTGGGTTCGATCCCCATCGTTCGCCCTATTAAATTATGACTCTTTGACACTCCCCGGTCTAAAGACACGGGGATTCTTTGTTCAAGGACATGACTTGCTCATCCAGGATTTCTCCAGCACGAGTAGAGGTCTTATCTCCCAAAGCGTTGCTCATGTCTAGCATGAAAGTTCCGGTATGCCCTACCGTACTCAATCCTCGACTCAGGATATTTCTAGCTGCATTTTCATCTCTATCCATTACACAACCGCATTTACAAATATGCGTTCTGGTGGATAAAGATTTTTTGATAACTTCACCACACCTAGAGCATTCTTGGCTTGTGTATTGCGGATTAACCGCTACTGTGACTCTCTTAAATACTTTTCCAAAATATTCAAGCCAGACACGAAACTGATACCAAGATGCGTCGTTAATAGACTTGGCTAGACAATGATTTTTCACCATATTTTTAATTCTCAAATCTTCATAGGCTATCAAGTCGTTAGACTGAACTACGCACCGTGCTAATTTAATAGCATGGTCTTTACGTTTCCTACTTATTTTGAGGTGGCGTTTACTTAAAATCTGTCTAGCCTTGCCTCTATTTTTTGAACCTTTGACTTTCCTAGAAACACGACGTTGTGAACGTTTAAGAACCTTTTCTCCCTCACGAAGAAATTTAGGGTTCTCAATCATTTCACCATTGGAATCTGTGTAGTATTCTTTTAAGCCTACATCCAATCCAATCGTACTTCCTGATGGAGTTATATCTTCTTGGCGATTAACGTCAATACAAAACTGACAATAATAACCATCAGCCCGTTTGACTAATCTGACTCGTTTGATTTGATTTATTTGATAAAAATGCAAATCACGAGTCCCTTTTATTTTTAATCTACCAATACCTTTTTTATCGGTAAATGTGATAGATTTACGATCTTCTGAAAGTTTCCATCCTGATGTTTTGTATTCAATAGAACGGCAATCTTTTTGAAATTGAGGATATCCTTTTAAACCAGGAATATTCTTCTTGGAATTATCATAAAACCGAGAGATAGAAGACCATGCTCGTTCAGCACTGGCTTGTCTAGCCATTGAGTTAAGTTCATTAGCGAATGGAAAATTAGCTGCTAAAACAGCACAATATTTCTGCAAGTCGTTTTTGCCCGTGTCTTTTATGTCCATCCATAGCCGAATACAGCTATTGCGAACGAATTGAGCGGTACGAATTGCATCATCTATTGCGCTGAATTGAACTGATTTTCCGTAAGTCTTGAACTCAAAAACTAGCATCGTTTTCACCTCCAGTCTTATACTACATTTTGTGCAGTAAGATAGTCAAGATGATTAATGGTGAAATATTGAAGGCGGTTAAAACCGTGGTCAGTGAGCTTGTCGAACTGCCCGTGCCGTTTTTCATCCCCTGTCTAAAGCACGAAAGACGGAACTTCGTTCCTGTTTCTCAGGGGCTTTCAAACTTTCCAATCTATCCTGTAAGTTGAGAGTTGTTGTAAAGTATAAAAACACGAATTAGACCTTTTGTAGAATTCGGGAAAAGGAGAGTATTTTCCTGTCAACTTTTCCGATTCTTGCAATAAGTCCAATAGCGATAATTCTCAAAAATCCTGCTAAAGTCACAAGTGAAGTTGGCAAATTTATATCTATGAATAACAATGATTTAGCTTTTACCCCAGCTTTAGAGTTAGCGCAATTAATCCGTCTGCGGGAAGTGTCACCTCTAGAGTTGGTGGAAGTATATTTAGAAAGAATCGAACGCTTAAATCCCCAACTGGGAAGTTATTTTACAGTCACGGCAGATTTAGCCATTGCTGATGCTAAAAACAAAACAGAATTACTGACAACGACTTCAGAATTACCGCCATTTTTTGGTGTACCAATTTCCATTAAAGACTTAAGTGCGGTTGCGGGTGTTACTTGTACTTACGGAAATTCGGCACTGTTAAATAATATTGCTAATCATGATGATGGTGTAGTTACCAGAATTAAACAAGCTGGTTTTATTATTCTTGGTAAAACCGCAACTTCGGAATTAGGTTCTTATCCTTACAGTGAACCTGCGGGATTTCCCCCAGCGAGAAACCCTTGGAATTTAGAATATACTCCTGGTGGTTCTAGTGGTGGTGCAGCATCATCAGTAGCAGCGGGATTAAGTGCAATTGCCCAAGGTTCAGATGGTGGTGGTTCAGTGCGTGGTCCGGCGGCTTGCTGTGGTGTTGTTGGCATCAAACCAGCCAGAGGCAGAGTCTCTAAAGCCCCTGTAGGCGATCGCTTGGGGGGCATTGCGGTGGATGGTCCCCTTGCCCGCACAGTGGCTGATGCAGCGGCTATGTTAGATGTGATCTCTGGCTATGTCACAGGTGATCCTTATTGGCTACCAAATCCGCAACCATCATTTCTCTCTGCAACTCAAGTCAAATTAGATAGTCTGAAAATTGCCTTTAGTACCAGTATTCTGCCCTTTGGAGAAGCTGACGCTAACTGTAAACAAGGAGTATTAAAAACCGTCGGGTTATTAGCACAATTTGGACATCAAGTTGAGGAAAAATACCCAGATTTTAGTAGTTTAATCGAACCATTTATAGTAGTTTGGCAAGCTGGAATAGCAGCAGCAGGAATTCCTTCGCCAGCCTTACAGCCTTTAAACCAATGGTTATTAGCAAAAAATGGTTCTGTAGCTGAATATCTGCAAGCACTTTCCCAAATGCAAATTGTCTCCCGGCAAATTATCGCATTTTTTGATACTGTAGATGTATTGGTATTACCAGTTTATCTCCATTCTCCCATTCGCGTCGGTGAATGGGCAGATTTGAGTGCGGAAGAAACATTTGCCAAAATTGCCCATTGGGTCGCGCCTTGTCCTGTTGCAAATGCTACCGGATTACCTGCGATCGCCCTTCCTGTCGGTTTCGATAGTCATGGTTTACCCCTAAGTGTACAGTTAATTGGTAAACCTGCGGCTGAGTCTACCTTAATTAGTTTAGCAGCGCAATTAGAAGCCGCTAACCCTTGGATTCAACATCGTCCAGCACTTTAAGTCAAAATCAGGATTTACAAAATGTCAGAATCAGGATTTACAGGATTTAGAGATTTACAGGATTGTTATTCTTGAAATAATCTGAAAAACAGAAAGTTTGCAAATATCTGCATATTGAATCCTGTTAATCCTTCAATCCTGAGCATCCTGATTCAGACAGAGAAATAATCTGAAAAACAGAAAGTTTGCAAATATCTGCATACTAAATCCTATTAATCAATTAATCTTAATAATCCTGATTCGGACTATAAATTCCAATTAATTAGCCAGTTTTTCCTGTTCACGGGCATCTACTACTAAAACTAAACAAAGTGCGGCAACTGCTTTTTCCCATTCTTGACGCACTTTCACATCTTCCACACCATCAAATAAACCCACCAACCGAGGAACGGCTTGTTCTAAAGCTGCGTGGGGTACGGGACGATGTAATTCAACTAAGTGATTGATACTTTCTTGATTATTGAGAAAACCAACCACCCATTTTGTTGTATGATCTGGACTGTCGGGAACACGCTCAACTCCTAACTCGTTTTTTAGCCAATCATAAAAAAGTGGTAAATGTTCAGCTAATACCGCACCGGCTGTAGGTAAGGTTTTTTTGAGTAAGCTAATATCTAAACTGTCTAATTCTTGTTTCAGAGCCGGTGAATTTAGTACCTCATTTAACGGTGTGGAAAGTATTGCTGTTATTTCCGATTCGGAAAAATCTAAATTTTGGGTGAAAGTTGAAATTAGAGATTCCATTTTCTACACTCCAGAGATTATTCCATTGGCTGTACAATGATTATAGCAATGCAATAATATAACTTGTTACAGGGTAATGACTTATCTATTTCTTTTATACTGGAGTATCCACCAAAATTAATCAAAAAATCAGATTTTCTTTTCGATTTATTATTTGATATTTGTTTACAAAAATTAACTAACTGACAATTGATTTTGCATCACAAACAATACATACCCCGCCATATTTTTTCAGAATTGGTCTAATGGCTTCAGCTATTTGATGTTCTTGTTCTTCATTGCAAATGGTCATATTTCTCAGCTTATTTATGTTGATAATGATAGGAACCGGTGCTTTTTTAGGAACATCATCTGCCACAACTTGCACCTTTTATATTGGGTCAAATTTAGCTATAGCATTGATAGCCCTTTGTAGGCTTGGGGAAGATAACTTAGCCACTTCCATTTGCCAATAGTTATTAACAAAGTAAATTAACTGTCCATTATAGTCTCTACCTACCTTTGCCGTGCTGTTGGACTGTGGAACTATAGCTTCATGCAATTCACGTTTTTTAGATTTTCTGGCAATATTAATCAATGTTTGTTTTGGATCACTAATTTCGTCTACATTTTGAGGAATCAATGTTTGTGAAACTACCAAGAATTTGGCAAAGCTTTCTCTATCAGCTAAAAGCCATGCTTCTATTTCCCTAACAGCAATACGAAACAATAGATTAGGATGTTTTGGATATGGTAGCCATTCTTGAATTAGTTCCTGCGGACACTCTGCTCTGTCAAGGTCTGTTAAAACTATATAAGGCGTTCCTTTGGCAGCATTATTAAATCCTTTTATATTCTTTTTAAGATAGCCGAAACCATGTTTAGAATAACAATTACCCACTCTATAAGGGCGGTTTGATTGGTGTAAAATTACTCGCAATACAGCTTCACTCAGTGGGTCTTCAACAGCTAAATTAATAGAGATCAAGTCCACTATAAATGAATCTCCAATTGATTAATTTCAGATGGTTTAGTTAATGGCAATACGGCTTCAGCTATGCTTAAACCTCCTTCTAAAAGATCACGGACATTATCAATTAATGATGCAGTCGTAATTTTAGTTCCTTCTGGACTTGGTGTTAAAAGGAGGATTTCTTCACCTCCAATTCCTTCGTCTTCCAGTAAATCTGCACTATGTGTAGTAAGTATTATTTGTCTTTTTTTCTGACGCTGTATTCGATACATTAAAGAAGGTAATTTTTTAACTATAGCTGCATTTAAAGATAACTCTGGTTCTTCAAGAAGTAGTAGTGAATCACTTTCTAGTAATGACCATAACAAGCCGATTAGACGTAATGTTCCATCTGAAAATTGATCTTCCCTTTGTTTACCAGCTTGAGGTCGCCAATGCTCATATACTGCTTCTAAATGAGGAACACCCATTTCATCTTTTATATCAGTAAGCTGTTTCAATTGGGGAACAGCAGAACGCAAAGCATTTTCAATTTTTGTTAGTCGAGATTTGCGAGTTTTTTCAGGAGTTTTTGTAATGCGTTCTAGAAAACTTCTGCCAAAAGGATCTTCTGAAATTACCGGTCCAGAAAATGCCTCTGGATAACGGAGTAACTGTGGTACAAGATGTAGATATAGAACTGATTCAAAAAACTTAGCAATGTCTCTGAATTCAGCATTAGCATTAATTTGCTCTAAATGTGTTTGTGTTTTTCTGAGCTTATCTTCTTCGTCTTTATGATTTGGTCTATCAAGGATCTGATTATTTTCTTTCCATACTCGTTCATAGGATAAAATAGGTGGATTAGAACCTCCCTTTTGTTGCCTAATACCGATAGCATACTTCCATTTAGGAGGGTGATTATAGGATTCGGAAATATGAATCTCTATCTCAATATCTGAATATCTTCTTGCTAATAAACAACGAATTTTTGGTACTCCTCCACGATCTTTTACCGCTTTTTGTAATCCACCTCCAGGCTTGACAATATCACGCAGAAAGCGAAATACATCAAGAAAATTAGATTTGCCGCAAGCGTTAGGACCGACTACAAAAACTCTGTCACCTAATCCAACATCTACTGACAGAAAATTACGCCAATTCTTGAGAATGATATGAGAAATAAACATTAGGAATAAAGAGAAGATTGTAACAGACCAGTTAAAAATAGTAAATTGACTATTTCTTCATCTTATTATAGCTATTTTCCTGGTATAAGCCCTAAATAGATGTTAAGAAGTGATTGATGATTACCAATCACCTCTTTTGCAATTCCCCCAAATTACGCTTTCTTTAACCAGCTAAACATAGCGCGTAAATCCTTACCAACAGCCTCAATAGGATGTTCAGCTTCTTGACGACGCATAGCAGTAAAACCAGGTTTACCAGCTTGGTTTTCTAAGACGAATTCCCGCGCAAATTGTCCAGATTGAATTTCGCTGAGAATCTTCTTCATTTCCGCTTTAGTTTGGGCGGTGACAACGCGAGGACCGCGAGTATAATCACCATATTCGGCAGTATTAGAAATACTATCACGCATTGTCGCTAAACCACCTTCTACCACCAAATCCACAATTAATTTGACTTCGTGCAGACATTCAAAATAAGCGAGTTCTGGTTGATAACCTGCTTCTACTAAAGTTTCAAAACCGGCTTTGATTAAAGCACTCAAACCACCACACAATACTGCTTGTTCCCCAAACAAATCGGTTTCGGTTTCTTCCCGGAAAGTGGTTTCCAAAATACCGGCGCGTGTACCACCAACACCTTTAGCATAAGCCATAGCGCGATCGCGGGCATGACCAGTGGCATCTTGATACACTGCAAATAACGCAGGTACACCTTGTCCTTGTTCATAAGTACGACGCACTAAATGTCCAGGGCCTTTAGGTGCAACCATGACGACATCAACATCAGCAGGAGGTACAACCTGTGCAAAATGGATATTAAAACCATGTGCAAAAGCTAAAACGTTTCCAGCTTCTAAATTGGGTTCAATTTCGTTTTTGTAAATTGTTTTTTGGACTTCATCAGGTAATAAAATCATGATGAAATCAGCAGCTTTGGCCGCATCAGCAACATTTTTTACAGTCAAGCCAGCAGCTTCGGCCTTAGCTGTGGACTTACTGCCGGGATATAATCCCACAATGACATTAACACCGCTATCTTTAAGATTCAGCGCGTGAGCATGACCTTGAGAACCATAACCAATAATAGCAACGGTTTTACCTTTTAAAAGGTCTAAATTAGCATCTTCATCATAATACATACGCGCCATAGAAGCATCTCCTGTTTATAAAGGCTGTCATGAAATTGGCAGACTTACGATTGTATCGCAAATTGGGGAACAGGGAATAGGGAACAGGGAACAGGGAATAAAAATTACAATTACCCAACTTCCTCCTTCCTCCTTCCTCCTTCCTCCTTCCTCCTTCCTCCTTCCTTCTTCCTTCTTCCTCCTGACTCCTGACTCCTGACTCCTGACTCCTGACTCCTGACTCCTGACTCCTTTCAATCCCCTACTTTTATTTTTTTTTCAGAAGTTCAAGATAAACAGAAATAATTGTGATAATTTTGATACAAATTTGTTAAGAATAGTTACAGCCCTGTAATGGAAGGAAATATTTTTTATGGTTGATCTAGCTGACAAGAAACCGGTTCATCAAGTTGTGATTATTGGTGGTGGCTTTGGTGGATTGTATGCCGCTAAGTCTATGGCTAAAGCCAATGTGCAAATCACGCTGATTGATAAACGCAATTTTCACCTCTTTCAACCACTGCTGTACCAAGTTGCTACAGGTTCTTTGTCCCCAGCGGATATTTCCTCTCCCTTGCGTTCTGTTCTCAGCAAGAGCAAAAATACAAAGGTGCTGTTGGGTGAAGTGAATGATATTGACACTAGCGCCCAAAATGTGATGGTAGGCGCGGAATCTGTCCCCTACGATACTTTAATTGTGGCTACAGGGGCGAAGCATTCCTATTTTGGGAAGGATAACTGGGAAGAGTTTGCACCGGGTTTAAAGACTGTAGAAGATGCCATTGAGATGCGTCGGCGGATATTTTCAGCATTTGAAGCGGCTGAAAGCGAAAGTGATCCGGTAAAACGCCAAGCCTTGTTAACTTTTGTAATTGTTGGTGGTGGTCCAACTGGGGTAGAATTAGCGGGAGCGATCGCTGAATTGGCAACTAAAACCCTGACAGAAGATTTCCGCAACATTGACACCGCAGAAACCAGAGTTTTATTGTTAGAAGGTTTAGATCGGATTCTCCCACCTTTTGCACCGGAATTATCCCACACAGCAGAAGTATCATTAAAAGCTTTAGGTGTGGATGTGCAAACCAAAACCTTAGTTACACATATTGAAAATGATATTGTGACGATTAAGCAAGGTGATGATGTTAAAGAAATTGCAGCAAAAACCGTGTTGTGGGCTGCGGGTGTGAAAGCCTCACCAATGGGGAAAGTTTTGACAGAGAAGACGGGAGTTGAGAGCGATCGCGCTGGTCGTGTTATGGTTGAACCAGACCTAAGTATTAAAGGATTTCCCAACATCTTTGTAGTTGGTGACTTAGCAAATTTTGCCCATCAAAATGATAAACCTTTACCGGGAGTTGCACCAGTCGCCATGCAGGAAGGCGAATATGTGGCTAAACTCATTCAAAAACGGTTGAAAGGTGAAACATTACGTCCATTCAAATATGTGGATAGAGGTAGTTTAGCAATGATTGGGCAACACGCCGCAGTTGTTGATTTAGGATTTATCAAACTCAGAGGTTTCTTTGCGTGGTTTGTTTGGTTATTTATTCATATCTACTTCCTCATTGAATTTGATAATAAATTAGTTGTGATGATTCAATGGTTGTGGAGTTATTTTACCCGCAATCGTGGCGCGAGATTAATTACAGGTAAGGAAACTATTGCCCCTGTACCAACGCCAGTCATCCCAAAAAAACCGTTAAATGTGTAGTTCCTCCCTCGTTCCCAGTCTCTGACTGGGAATGCCCTCTAGAGGCTCTGCCTCCCATATTCCCTCATTATTATTAAAAAACTGCCTCTCATATTAAAATAAAATCACCACATCTACCAAATTAAATGAAACAATGGGACGCAGCCGCTATCATGTATTAGGAACTCAACCGCATTTCCTCACCTGCACATTAGTAAATTGGATGCCATTATTTGGCAATATTGAACTTGTCCAAATTATCATAGATTCCCTCAACTTTCTCCAACGTCAGCAGCGTTTGACATTATATGGTTATGTCATTATGGAAAATCATCTTCATCTCATCGCTGCGGCTGCAAACTTATCTAAAGAAATAGGGAATTTTAAATCATTTACGGCTCGTTCCATTATTGATTTACTCCAGAAAAATAATGCTGAATATATACTTAATCAATTAGAATTTCATAAATTAAAACACAAGATCAAACAAGATTATCAACTGTGGCAAGAAGGTTTTCATCCCCAAGCAATTGCTAATGAAGAAATGTTTATCCAAAAATTAGAATATATTCATAATAATCCGGTGCGACGTGGGTATGTTGATGATCCGGCTCATTGGCGTTATTCTAGTTACCGGAATTATATGGAATTGCCGAGTTTATTAGAGGTGGAATTGATTGATTTGTGAGATATTGAGGCAGAGCCTCTTGATAGCATTCCTAGTCAGAGACTAGGAACGAGGAAGAATAAATTTTAATTTTTCTGCGGTTATTTAAGGTTATTTTAACAATAAAATTTTTTCTTGTTCTAGTGTATTTGCTTTTTGGTGTACTAAAATGTCTGTATCTTGCATTGCTTACTTAATAAAGCCATTTTACACAGGGAGTAAAAATTGTATTATGTTCACAGATGATGAAAACGATTGTATTAAAAATTGGGCGATCGCTGTAACTATATTTTTGTTTTCGATAGCTGTTGCTGTTACAATTTATTTTATCTCAATGATTTTAACTACTGACAGAACAGAATTATTGAAAAACAAATATGAATATATTGTTGAAAGTCTTAAAGTATTAGGTTTATTCATTAGTGGAGGGGCAGTAATTGTTAATGTTTACTTTGCAGATAGACGTGCAGAGGCTATGGAAGAGACTGCAAAGGCTACAAATAGAAATGTAGACGCGGCAAATAAAAATGCAGAGGCTGCAAATAAAAATGCAGAGGCTGCAAATAAAAATGCAGAGACTGCAAATCAAAAACAAATTACAGAAAGATTTTCTAAGGCTATTGAACAGCTTGGGAGTGATAAACCGGAAGTTATATTAGGTGGAATTTATACTTTAGAACGAATTGCGAGAGATTCTGAACCAGACCAATGGACAATTATAGAAGTTCTGACAGCTTTTGTCCGTCAGAATGCACCTATTATAAAAGAAAATGAGTCACAATCTCCAGAAGATCAAGAAAAATTACTAAAACTTAGAATTTCTATTCGAGCGTGTTTAACTGTGATTGCAGAACGTAAACACCCAGATTTAGAAAATAAACGTCTTGATTTAACTAAAGTTAATATTAGTGGATTCAATCTCGTAGGATTCAAACTCAAAGGATTCAACTTCGCAGGAGCAAACCTCACAGAAGCCTACCTCTTCCGAGCCGTCCTCACAGGAGCCGTCCTCACAAGAGCCGTCCTCACAAGAGCCGTCCTCTACGGAGCCGACCTCACAAGAGCCGACCTCATAGGAGCCAACCTCACAGGAGCCAACCTCGAAGGAGCCTACCGCTTTGAACCGGACTTGATAACAAAAGTTTTGCTCACAGAAGCCGACCTCGAAGGAGCCATACTCAAAGGAGCTATAATGCCAGATGGGTCAATTCATGATTAGGAAGATTTGATTCTTGTAAATTTTCAATAAACAAGACTTTCTCACCCACAAAACCGAATATTCAAAACAGTCGCTACCATTTTCTAAACCGAATCATATTACTACATAATAGAAATAGAAATTCTATCTTTAGGATTGTTAAGAATGTATCAAACAGATCCGCCACTTTCCCCTAAAGAAACATTACCGACAATGTATGATCTTCCTAGCGAAGACCCGGAGGAACCTGGTTTGCCAGATCAATTTCATTTATTCCAACCACAATTATTAGCAGAAACATTCCGTCCACCTGACTATCCTAGGGACCAAATATTTACAGGAAGTGATCTGAATCTTTACTATGATTTGCGTCATCCTTCATGGTATAAACGTCCAGATTGGTTTGCAGTGTTAGGTGTTCCCTCTCTTTATGAGAAAAGAGATTTACGGTTAAGTTATGTAGTTTGGCAAGAAGCAGTTAATCCTTATATTGTTGTTGAATTACTCTCACCAGGAACAGAAAAAGAAGACTTAGGGACAATATTAAGAGATGTCGAAAAACCTCCTGGTAAATGGGAAGTTTACGAACAAATTTTAAGAGTACCCTATTACGCCATCTTTGATCGTTATAAATCTGAATTTAGAATGTTTCAGTTAACTGGCGCTCGTTATGCTGAAGTAGAATTATCAGATTTTCGGTTTTGGATTCCCGAAATAGAATTAGGTTTAGGAGTGTGGCAAGGAAGTTATAAAACCGTCGAAATGCCTTGGTTACGTTGGTATGACAAAGACGGTAATTGGATATTAACCAGCACAGAGGAGGAAAGAAAAAAAGCTGAACAAGAAAAACAAAAAGCTGAACAAGAAAGACAAAAGTTAGAACAAGAAAGGCAAAAAACCGAAAGATTAATTGCCCAACTTCGTGCGCTTGGTGTTGAACCAGATTTAGAATAAATACAATCTCTCGTTCCCAGTCTCCGACTGGGAATGCCATATAGAGGCTCTGCCTCAAAGCAGTTAATTATTTTGATTTTGCTTAGATAAATCCGTCGGTGGTCTATCATTACTCCAAGCCCACCAGACATAACCGCAATGACAATGGTAAAATTCTTGCCACTTCCGACGACGTTCTGGGGTACTGACAGGAGACCTTCTATTTAACCACACATTAACGGCTTCTCGACTACCAGCATGGCATTTGGGACAATGGAATTGATAGGCGTGTACGGCTTGATTAGTCCATTCTGGCGGATTGGGATCAAAAGCGTCCATATAAATATAAACTGGAATAGAGTGTAATCTTAGTAGTCATTAGACCTCTCCGAAAATGAATGTAGAGACGTTCTATAGAACGTCTCTACAAGGGTTTCAAACCACGCACATTTAATTACCGGAGATGTCTATTGAATATACATAATTATGACTAACAATGGATATTATGGAACCAAATATTGAAATTCGTCGGTTGTTGGATGTCATGCCCGCTTCTGGGCGAATGATGACTAAAATCGTCAGTAAACCAGAACAAAAACAGGTAATAGATGCGGCTTTTCCCCTGCCATTGAGTCAAGCAAGACCAATATATATTAATTTCGACTTATGGAGACGGTTGACAAAACCCCAACGAGATTTACTCCTATTACAGAAGGTAAGCTGGTTAATAGGGGTGAAATGGTTACAACCTAATATTTATCAAGGTGTGGTGTTAGCAGGGCTTGTAGGCGGAATACTGGAGGCAGTCCAGGGGGATGTGGTAGGTGTGGTAATAGCCGGGGGATTAAGTGCTGTAGCGGCTATCCGGATTTGGCGCACCAATAAATCCCAGGAGTCAGAATTAACTGCTGATACAGTCGCTATTAGAATCGCCCAAAGACGAGGTTATTCAGAAACTGAAGCCGCCCAACATTTGTTAACAGCTATTGAAGCAGTAGGAACAATAGAAGGGCGTTCTGGTTTAAATTTTAGTGAATTAATTCGTTGTCAAAACTTGAAAGTAATTGCTGGTTTATCACAAGTTGGTATTCCTAAAAATTATCAATAGATTTACAGCGAAGTGATTAAGATTTACGTAGGGGTTTAGCATTGCTTAATGGTGTCAACTTAACGTAAAACCCATAACCCGACTAGGAATGAATTCCCAGTCTCATAGCAGAAGTCATCTGAAGATGACTAAAAGAACTAGAAAGTTTTTGAACTTGTTTAGTTTACTTTAGTAAACTTTAGCTATTAGCCCTGATAGCGTAGCGTGGCGTAAGCCATAATTCATTTCAGGGTGGGTCTGTCTGCCAAACAAATAAGGCATCTGTAGCTTAAGTTGACACCAATGAGCATTGCTAAACCCTTACCATAAACCAGCAATTTGGCATCAGAAATACTTTAGTGTTTAACTGCTGCTAACCAAATCTGTAAATCATTTAAACTGGTAAAATCTAACAATGCCTCACTCAAATTTTCCATGACAGGTAAAGGTAAAGCCGAAATAGAACCGCGTATCTCTGCCGATAATTCCCCAAACCGTTTTGTTAATAGTCGAATAACTAGATTTAAAGTAGCTTGTTCTATTCCTTCTTGTTTTATTTCTCTGTAAGCGCGACTTCTTTCTAGTGAAATTCCTAGCATGACTTCAACCTCCCTTAAAGTAAGTTTTTCAAATTTGTACATCATTTCCTAGTCTATCCATGTACAAAATTATCTGCGTTTATCTGCGTCCATCATCTTCTATCTGCGGTTAATTCTTTATTACTGTACATACTAAACATACATTTTTCCGAGTTATGAATTATAAAATATCACGAATGGAAACGATTCAATTGCCAATTATTCCGGTGGTGGGAGAATTAATAAAAAACTCTCCAGGAACAATTTCTCTAGGAC
Source organism: Dolichospermum sp. UHCC 0260 (assembly GCF_009711985.1). Taxonomy (NCBI): domain Bacteria; kingdom Bacillati; phylum Cyanobacteriota; class Cyanophyceae; order Nostocales; family Aphanizomenonaceae; genus Dolichospermum; species Dolichospermum sp. UHCC 0260. Next base: position 66,917 of record NZ_VIKZ01000019.1, read on the forward strand.
AAGGTGTGGTTCACTATCAACCACCAGATACAGCAATGGAATTATTACCAAAGTTCCTTGCTGAACCTAAAAATCATCTTTATCAAGCTGTTGTCGGGATTCCTGAATTATTAACAGCTTTAACGGCAAAGTTATCAATATTTAATGATATTGATATCAATGAAGAAAATGCTATTGTGGTGACAGCAGGTAGCAATATGGGGTTTATAAATGCTATTTTAGCAATTACTTCTCCTGGTGATGAAATTATTTTAAATACTCCCTACTATTTTAATCATGAAATGGCGATTAAAATGGCAGGTTGTCATCCGGTATTAGTGGCGACAGATGCAAATTATCAATTAATTCCTGAAGCCATAGCCGCTGCAATTACAGATAAAACCCGTGCAGTAGTGACGATTTCTCCAAATAATCCGACGGGTGTTATTTATTCAGAAACAGCATTAAAACAAGTTAATGAAATTTGTCGAGAAAGGGGAATTTATCATATTAGTGATGAAGCTTATGAATATTTTACTTATGATCATGTAAAACATATTTCTCCGGGGGCATTTACGGGCAGTAATCAATATACAATTTCTCTTTTTAGTTTGTCGAAAGCTTATGGTTTTGCTAGTTGGCGAATTGGTTATATGGTAATTCCTCAACATTTATTAATTGCTGTGAAAAAAGTTCAAGATACTATTTTAATTTGTCCACCTGTGGTTTCTCAATATGCAGCTTTGGGGGCTTTACAAGCAAAAGATGATTATTTAAAAGATCATATTGGGACAATTGCTAAAGTTCGAGAAATAGTAATTAACGCATTGCAATCTCTGGAAAATTTATGTACAATTACACCCGCTAATGGTGCATTTTACTTTTTTATAAAAGTGCATACAAAAATGAATGATTTGGAATTAGTGAAAAAACTGATTCAAGAATATAAAATAGCGGTAATTCCGGGAACAACCTTTGGGATGGAAGATGGCTGTTATTTGCGGGTTGCTTATGGTGCGTTACAAGCAGATACAGCTAAAGCAGGTATAGAAAGATTAGTCAAAGGTTTGCAAACTATCGTATTATAATCGCATAACAAAAATTAACACTTGTATTTCTCCATGAGTCAAATAGTTTGGATAGCAAGACACGCTAACCGCCTTGATTTCGTATATCCCGATTGGTTTCTGACCGCCGAAAGACGGTATGATCCACCTTTGTCCGATGATGGTATGATTCAGGCGCAGCAGTTAGCAAAACGACTCAAAGGGGAAAGAATCACCCATATTTTTGCTTCTCCATTTTTGCGAACTATCCAAACGGCAAATGCGATCGCTGAAGTTTTGGATTTACAGATTAAACTAGAAATAGGTTTGAGTGAATGGCTTAATCCCGCATGGATGACTGAAGAACCCGAAAAACTCTCAACTTCAGCTTTAGTCAAATTATTTCCCAGAATTGATACTAGCTACACATCACGTATAGCCGCAAAATACCCCGAAACTCATGAAAAAGTGCGGGAACGTTCGGCGCAAACTGCCAGATGTCTGTCTACTGAATTCTTCCCCCATGATATCCTATTGGTGGCACATGGCGCGTCTGTCTTGGGTGCAGCAATGGGATTTGTGGGTGACATAGCCAAAAATGAAGTCAAAGCTTCTCTATGTTCTTTGGTAAAAGTTGTCCGTCAAGATTCAGAATGGTTGCTAGAACTAAAGGGAGATACATCCCATTTGACAAAAATTGAAGAATTGGTGCGATTTGTGTAAATATTTAATGGGGATTTTCTCTAAATCGCCACTGACGCTATAGCAGGAGTCACCGAGTCACCGAGTCAGGAGTTAAGAGACTTTTAACTTATGGCTTTTACTGTAGATTCTGTATCTCATTCAAGTGCATATCGCTACAACTGGGCAAAAGTAACTTACTAACTGATAAATTTTATGACATTGCTACTGGCCGGAGACATAGGCGGAACAAAAACTATTTTGCGTTTGGTGGAACTTTCGGAAACACTAGAGTTAAAAACTCTGTATGAGGAAAGTTTCCGCAGTGGAGATTTTCCTGATTTAGTTCCTATAGTGCAAAAGTTTTTGAGTACAGCTAATTCTAGCACACCAGAAAAGGCTTGTTTTGCGATCGCCGGACCAGTAGTGGAAAACACCGCTAAGTTGACCAATTTAGCCTGGTTTCTCGATACAAATCGGTTAACTCAAGAATTGGGTATTTTGTCAATTTCCCTAATTAATGACTTTGCGGCTGTTGGTTATGGCATTTTTGGGTTAACAAAACAGGATTTACTAACTTTACAAGTTGGTAAATATCAACCAGCAGCACCAATGGCTGTAATCGGTGCAGGAACTGGATTAGGCCAGGGATTTTTGATTAAACAGGATCATCAATATCAAGTCTTTCCTTCCGAGGGTGGACACGCAGATTTTGCCCCCCGGAATGAGTTAGAATTTCAACTGTTGAAATATCTGGTAGATAAACATAATATTCAACGAGTTTCTGTAGAAAGAGTGGTTTCCGGGTTAGGAATTACCTCCATTTACCAATTTTTACGAGATAGGAAAATAGCCACCGAATCACCAGAAATTGCCCAAGCAGTCAGAACTTGGGAACAAGAAGCCGGAAAAGCCGAAAAAACCATTGATCCTGGGGCATTTATTGGGAGTGCGGCGCTGGAAAAAAGCGATCGACTTTCCGAACAAACCATGCAATTATTTGTAGAAGCCTACGGTGCCGAAGCCGGCAATCTAGCCCTCAAACTCCTCCCCTATGGCGGATTATACATTGCTGGTGGTATCGCTCCCAAAATCCTCCCTTTAATGCAAAATGGTAGTTTCCTCACGAATTTTACCCAAAAAGGGAGAATGGGTTCTTTACTGGAAGAAATACCCGTGCATATAATTCTTAATCAACAGGTTGGATTAATTGGTGCAGCTTTGTCTGCCTCTAGGTTATAAATAGCAAGAACAGTGAAATATTCAGGAGTACCAAAAGATGATAATCACTGAAGTGTCAACGCAATTACTAACTAACACTTGGATAACAGCAACTTGGGATGAATATATTCAAGTTACTGAAAATTATGCCCATCAAAAAGCCAAAGGCTATTATCACAATGGAAAAATGAGGATAGAAATGCCACCAATTGGAAATGATCATGCCAGCGACCATAGTATTATTATTTTTGCTGTTAATCTATTTGCGACTATGAAGGGAATTAAGTTTAATAGCAAAGATAATTGTACATACAGAAAAATAGGATTTCAAGAAGTCCAACCAGATGTTTCTTATTACATTGCTGAAAAAGCAAATGCTATTCCCTATGGAACTTCCATTGTTAATTTAGATATTTATCCCATACCAGATTTAGTAATTGAAGTTGCGAGTAGTTCCCTAGCTGATGATCAAGGGGAAAAACGCCTAATGTATGAAGATTTAGGTGTAGCCGAATATTGGGTACTCGATGTGCAGAATGTCCAGGTTATCCCTTTTATGATTGAAAATGGTGGCAGTAAAAGAATTGGTGAATCTCAAGTATTACCAGGGTTACAAATTTCTCTACTAAATGAAGCATTAAGAAAAACTCGACAAATGGATCATAGTCAAGTTTGTGCTTGGTTGTTAAGCCAATTTCAGCACATCTAGGTAAAAACTATAGGTAGGGTGGGCAATGTTTACCATACACTACTGAGAATTTTTCAAAGATAATGTATAATTCCTAGATATTTTATGTTTGAATAGAGAATAAATATTTTTTTTAATTATGGCAGGACATAGTAAATGGGCAAATATTAAACGTCAGAAAGCCGTAGTAGATGCCAGAAGGGGAAGTATATTTACCCAACTATCACGGGCAATAATTGTTGCGGCAAGAAACGGTATACCAGATCCAGCAGGTAATTTTCAACTCCGCACAGCCATTGATAAAGCCAAAGCTGCGGGCATTCCTAATGATAATATTGATAGGGCAGTAGCTAAAGGTGCAGGTACTTTCAGTGATAACAACATCCTCGAAGAAATTCGCTATGAAGGTTATGGTCCAGGGGGTGTTGCGATTTTAATTGAAGCCCTCACAGATAACCGGAATCGGACTGCGGCGGATTTGCGCGTCTCTTTTAGTAAAAATGGCGGAAACTTGGGAGAAACAGGTTGTGTAAGTTGGATGTTTTCCCAAAAAGGAGTTTGTGTAGTTGAGGGTGTAATTGATGAAGAACAGCTTTTAGAAGCTTCCTTAGAAGGAAATGCCCAGTCTTATGAAATCATTGCCGAGGAAACAGTTGAGGTATTTACAGCCATAGGGAATTTAGAGAAACTCAGTCAAACATTACAAACAAAAGGTTTTAAAGTCACAGATATAGAATTACGTTGGCTTCCTGGTAATCAGGTAGAAGTTACAGATGTAGATCAGGCTAAATCTCTTCTTAAATTAATTGATACACTAGAAGGATTAGATGATGTTCAAAATGTGACAGCTAATTTTGACATGGCTGATGGTTTAATGGAATTAATGATGAATTAGGGCTAAACCATTAAATTTCTTGACACTCTCCGGTCTAAAGACGCGGAGATTCTATAGAGAGTTTCAGTCTATATCCCTCAGTTATCCCAGTTTCAGGCAGGGTTCCTTAAATATTTGGGTTCTTGCCCTGATTTCGTTTGCCCTGGCGGGCGAAATCATATCTGACAAGCGTAACTTTCCGAGAGTCCCTCGGTAGCTTTTTATGTCTTTAGTGACAATTTAATTCTATCACGAATATGGATGAAAATTTGAAATTATTTCAAATTTTCAAATTAACGTCAATGCAGGATAAAGGAAAGCCTCTAGCCTTCATCCCTTGTCTAAAGCCCAAATGTGGCTGACTCAGGAAGCCACATTTTCAAGGGTTTTCGGCGTTCTTCCTTATAAAAAAGGCTTGGCGATTTACCAAGCCCATATATACCAAGTGTTTACCATAGTTGGTTAATTTACCGGAATTAATACTGAAAATCATCTATCTATGGTATGTGTATCAATTAAAAAATCAAGCACTTTTTACGTTCTCCGTCGTTCTTTCTTCTGACCGAAAAGACGGGATACAAGACCAATATATAATTAATTTAAGTAAGTAGACGAAAATAAATCAAAGTAGATTAAGTAATGTAAAAAATCTGGAGATGATTTCGTAGTAAGGGCTTCAGCCCTCAAATGAGGAATAAATTCCTCACTACAAACTTTGAATTATTCAAGCCGTTCTACTTACAGTCCAATTATAGCATTAACGATGAAAGCCAGATATCAATTCCGTTTCTACCCGACAGACCAACAGCAAAAGCTTTTAGCTCAATTGTTTGGTTGTGTTCGCGTGGTTTGGAATGATGCACTGGCTATTTGCAAACAAGTAGAAAAATTACCAAGTAGAATTCAAGGATTTATATTTTTTCCAAATCCCAATACCAAACAGAAGAGTGCTACCTACAATAGGCAGGGCATCTGTTTCCCACGGGACAGCGACAGGGGGACGATCAACAAATACGCTAAGTACAGGCGGTCCATCGCTATTACTGGAAGTCGCTGCTCGAAAACCAAAGATATCATTAATATTGACATTGACAGAAACGGGTGAAGTACTGAAGTCTCCATCTTTGATAGCCAATGGTGTATAATTTCCATTCAGAAGATACCCTGCTGAGTCAAATCCAGGAGTGTCCAAGGTAGAATAGCCCCAGTTAAAGCTAATGTTACCCGCTCTGGCTGAATTAATGGAAATCGTCCAATCTGTAGTACCTGGTAAGTTGCTTCCGTTATTACCCCCAGTAAGAATAATTGTACCCGATGAGACATCAGTATCCACTGATCCGTCAGCCTCAGTGTTGGTCAACGTCCAGTTATTCGGTGCAAAAGCTCCTGTCAAGTTAATAGCTGTTGCTTGACTAGGAAACATGGACATAATCCCCAGAGACGCAGAAGTGGCTAGACCCAGGGTAAGAATCGGACGATAGTTGGCGAAGTCGATTTTATTGTGCATATTCATTACAAAAAGAGTTTAAGAGTCTTCATTTACGATGAGTTTAGATAAAATAGCTCTGAGATGCCAAAGACCCAGAGGGTAAGGTTCCAACTATTCCTGTTACTTCAATGAAAAGATCGTTCCCTGAGTTATAGTCAGGACTGCTATCGTTGACAGCAAGATAGGTTCGTCTTGTTGAGGGAGTTGCCCCAAAGCTAAAGAACACTGCCTGATTAACGGCTAATGCCTGCGCTCCAACAAGCGTTGGATCGGCATCAGCATAGGCAGCAATAACAGCAGCCGTTAAATTGAGGGCGGAGATATTGCCCGCGTTGAAGGTGGCGGTGGGAACATTCGCTAAGTCTATGCGATCGCCTTCACTGGGATTAAAACTGCGAATGCGATCTGGATTAGCAAACAGTGAGTCGGTGAAGTTGTTGTAGACAAAAACATCCTTGCCCGAACCACCAGTCAGGACATCCTTGCCCGGACCACCGTTAAGGGTGTCATCGCCCGCACCACCATTTAGGCTATCGTCGCCGCCTTCCCCATTGATAATGTCATTGCCATCACCGCCTGTAAAAACATCATTACTACTAGTACCTGCGAATGTGGGAACTAGAGTTAAATCATCATTCAAGATGTTGATAGTGCTTTGACTGGTGGCGAGAATTGCTCCGTAAGGATTAGTCAAGTTGACCAAGAAACTTTCATCAGATTCTATATTTGTATCACCCAAAATGGGGATATCTACAGTCAGAGCAGTGGTACCTGGAAGAAAAGTTAATGTGCCACTGGTCGCAGTATAATCTGAACCCGCAATTGCTTTGTTCAGACCAGTACCATCCTGGGTGGCATAATCTACGGTCACAGTCCTTTTACTGGAAGTAGATAATTTCACAAATAAGCGTACGCTTGAGCTATCTTTATCTCCCTCTGCTATAGAAGAACTACTGATACTGAACTTCGGCGAGAATAGGTTAGCCGCATTGTTCAGAAATGTTATATCTTTGGTTAGGGCAAAGTCTAAGGCCGCAGCATATAAGGCGGCATCCGGTAAACCCAGTTTGATACCAGCATCTATAGCATCTTGTACATCTTTTGCATCTAAGTCGCTTAGTGTAATTTTAGGAGGAGTTCCCTGGAAGGGTGAAGGCGTTGTAAACAGAGATTCACTCTCAGGAACTCGCCAGCTTTCAGCCCATACTCCATGTATTTGTTCCCAAGTTGGATTGGAGCTTAATAGAGTCCCACTACGCAGAGTAAATTCATTGGAAATGATACCATCTGCATTCCCCAAAAACCCTTGAAGCAAGCCAGCTCGGCCATTAGAGGGAAGTACATTAATATCAACATAGCTTTCATTGTCCGAGGCAATTAGTTGGTCATCATCACCAGTAGAGAGAATCCCATCTTGCCCAGCATAAATAAGAGTGTAACTATTGCCTTGACGGGATATTTTTGAGTTGCCAATGGTTAGGCTTTCACCGCTTGTTAATGTGACTTGATTTCCGTCTATTTTGAGTTTCTTGCCATCATCAAGAAATTTATCGAATAGCACTCTGTGACCGTCAACCGTGGTGGCAAAGGCGGTGTTTACAGAAACATTAGAGTTATATATCCAAGGGTTTTGGCGTGTTTGAATTTGCCAATCATCAACAGTAGATTTGACGAGGATAAAGTCTCCAAATGATTGCTGGTCGTACCACAATCCATCAAAAGTTCGTAAGTGTACATCACCCCATCCTCCCCCACTAATTTTCTTAATTTCAATAATCTTATCAAAAAATAAATTTCCTTGATCAGTGGTTCTGACTCGAATGCTAAAGTCAAAGCCTTGTGCAGTATCCAAGGGGATATTGGTTTTGAGTTGATTCCCTACAATTGTAAATAGGCTGTTACTGGTGTTGCCCAGTCCATTGACTAAGCTGTAAGTGAAGGTGTTTCCAGTATCGGGGTCTGTACTGCTAAAGGTTCCTAATATTGTTCCAATTGGGAGGTTTCCAGAAGCTGGTTTTTTGGTAAGCAAAATATCTGTAGGTGTTCGGTTTCCTACAATTGTGACGACTGCTTGGTCATCTTCATTGGGATTATTGTTACCAGGCGTTGAATTTGGGTCAGGTTCATTGGCTGCCGTTAGTTCTGTTTTATTAACAATCACACCACCTTGATTAACTTTGGCAACTAATTTCAGAGTGCGGGAGAGGTTATTTTTCATGTTACCCACATCCCACACACCTGTTTTATAGTCATAGGTTCCTTGTTCAGGAGTAGCGGAGATGAAACTTAAGCCGTTGGGTAAGAGGTCAGTTACTTGGATACCACTGGCAATGTTTGGTCCTTTGTTGGTAAGGGTGAGAGTAAAAGTAACTTGACTGCCCGTATTTGGATTGAGGTTATCCACCGTTTGCATTAAAGTCAAGTCAGCAGGACTGGGTGCTGTTGAACTAACGGTCTTTCGGCTAACGATTAAGTTATCGAGTGGATTAGAATCTGTCTCATTGCTAGTTACCTTTGTTGTACCAATAAGATTTCCAGCTACAAATGAAGCAAGACTAAGATTAACAGTTTTACTTTCGCCAGGATTGACTGTTCCCAAGTTACCAGTGACAATGCTACCAGAAACGCGAAGGGGAACTGTGGTATTTGTTGAAATGTAGTTTACATCTGATGGTAAATTGTCCGTGAGGACTACTCCTGTAGCAGCAATAGAACCATTGTTGGTAATGATTAGGTTGTAACTATAGGGAGCTTTTAAGCCAACAGCACCAGAAGCATCTATTCGAGTAATTGTGAGATCAGGGAGTGCAGGGGCTATGACTTCGGTCGATACACTAGAAACATTTTGAGTTATATCGGGATCTAATGTTTGACTTAAAACAACTGCATCAGAGGTTATAGTTCCTGTTATCAATGCGGAGGTAGTAATATTAATCGTAATAGTCTCACTATTACCAGCAGCTAGATCACCAAGGTCAAAAGTGAGGACATTATCCGTCTGTTCAGAAGGTGTCAGACTGGCAGAGGTAAAAGTAACCTCCTCTGGCAGTGTTTCCACCAGAGTTACTCCCTTAGAAGCTACCAAGCCATTATTGGTTACTTTGATGGTGTAGGTTAGGGTTTCTCCTAAACCGACTGAGGTAGCACTAGCTGTTTGGGTGACTGATAAATCTGCTTCTTCTGCTAGTTTTAATTTGATTTGCCCTTTGGCATAACTGAAAACAGGAGAATGTGTTTCATCTACAATCTTGGCGTAGATAAAGTAATCTTCTTGAGGCACATTTTCAGTATTCCAGATAAAACTTCCCTGTCCATCAGTCTCAGCTAGTCCATCAGCGATGAGTACACCATCTAAACCTTGATCGTCCGTATCATAAAACAAACTAATCTGTGCTTGTGAGTCTGCATCAAAGGCATTCCATTCAATTGCTACCTCCTTACCACTAATATTTGTATCTGGAGCAGTAATCTGAATGCTAGGAGTTGTTGAGTTACCAGAAATAAAGATATCAGATGCACTCAAGTTTGGTGCGCCAGCTAATGTTGCAATTAGTTGTTGGGGACTATCACCAGTGCCATCTGGATCGAAGAATAAATTACCTGTAGCAGGATCGTAGATAAATCGATCATCGCCATCAGCAGCCGTTGTGCCTAAAACAAACTGAGATTGTTGTAGAAAAGCATCAGGAGTAAGTCCGCCTCCAAAACCTTTAGCAGAAATAACGATCTGATCAATTCCGCCATTCTCAAAGTCAGTAATTGTATCTACTTCGTCTCTTGGACTGTTGAATACAAAGTTATCGTTACCAGTTCCCCCAGTCAGGGTATCATTACCAGAACCACCTTGGAGGATATCATTGCCATCTCGTGCATCTAGGGTATCATTACCATCTAATCCATCAAGGATGTCATTGCCAGAACCGCCACTGAGATTATCATTGCTAATAGCCCCGAAAACAAATTGATCGCCAACTGCACCATCCAATTGACCTGTAGCCTGCCATATATCATCTGTCCATTGAGTAGTAGATTTCCATGTTTCATCACTCCATTGAGTGGTAGCCTGCCAAACGTCCAGTGTCCATTGAGTGGTAGCCTGCCAAGCAGCATCACTCCAATGAGTAGTCGCTTGCCAAGCTTCGGGAGACCAATGAGATATAGCTCCCAAGGACTACTAATTTGGGTAGCTTGGACTTGTGGAACTGCCTCTACTGTAAGCGAATTAGAAGCAAATGGTAGAAGGTTTCCTATCCAATGGGTTGTGGCATCCCAAGCACTGGCTGTCCAGTGGGTTGTTGCATTCCACTGATCACTTGTCCAATTAGCCGTAGCATTCCAAGCGTCACTTCCCCAATGTATTGTGGCATTCCACTGATCGCTGCCCCAATTCTTTGTGGCGTTCCAGGCAGTAGCCGTCCATTTATTAATGCCATCCCATTGATCAATGCCCCAATCTATTGTGGCATTCCAAGCATCTTTGCCAAAATTTATTGTGGCATTCCACGTAGTAGATGTCCAATCACTAATACCACTCCAAGCATCTTCACCCCACTGGGCGACAGCATTCCAAGCATCTTCTCCCCATTGTTTAGCTGCATTAAAAGCTGCTTTAACCGCTTCTGTTGCATATACTGTAGTGAAGTCATTAGCATTAATAGCAGTATTAAATGGAACCCCTATAATTATTGATCTAGAGAGTTCAGCGGTTGCTCTATTCTTTAAAGCTTGAGCTAAAGCAGGACCCAAGTATGGAATTTTAGATACGACTAGAAGAAAGATAAAATAATCTGGATCAGGTAAATATGTAAACAAAGGACTATTTAGACTATTAACCGAATCATTAAGTGGCGGTGGCAATGATGGTTTGTCATCACCTGTTCGATAAGTTCTGCCAATAATGACAGGGTGAGTATGGGGACCGACGACAGGAATTTGGTTGAAAGTCGAGAAGGTTTCATTTGATAACTTATATTGCCCAGCAATATAACGAAACCCCGCCATACTTACGACATCTGTTGACGTTATATAGTGGGTAACTTTGTCTGCCCCTTTAAAATTATTAGCTTCTGTTACAGCAATTCCTGGTGAATTAAAAGTAACAATATCTCCTAACGATCCTTGAGCAGAATAGTCAGATGCTATCCATTGAGTCAAAGCTCCACCTAAACTATGACCTGTGATATCTGGTTTGAAAGAGATATTTGTATCATTAGGTTTGCTAACATCCGTAAGCCATCCATTAATGTTAATGTCTGAATTTTGAGAAGCTTGAAATTGGTTAAATCCTACACCATAAGGTTGAGTATCAGCAATTGCATCTAGTTTACTAGCTGTACCTCGAACTGCAAGAACTGGGGGTTTTCCTTTGTCATAAATAGTACCAGTGGCAAAAGTCCATGATGCTTTCTGAGTTTGCAGCTCATCGATCTGCTTATCAATCTGTTTTTTTGCCTCTATGTAAGCGTGAGAACTTTGATCAGCGCCGAAGTCTTTTGCCAGTTCTGTTAGAAGACGATTTTTTTCAGCATCACCGTCCTTGGAAATTTCTGCATTAGTCGGATCAGAAATTAGCACAAAAAACTTTTCATCTGAAGTCAAGCCAACAGCCTGAAAATCTGTAGAACCATCATTAAATACTTTATTAACTCGATAGCCTAAATCTCCATAAGGAGAAATTAGAATATTTCCGTTTTCATCGGTGAGTTTTTCATCGATATCCTGTCCTTCTTTGCCTGTCCAATCCCTGTAAGCAGTATCTCTGGCAAAAATCTCAAAATTCTTATCATTAGCATAATTGACAGGCTCATCACCTGAAACAGTGATCTCAATATCCTTAGTCGTTTCACCTGGAGCAAAAGTTACAGTCCCCTTTACAGGTTGGTAGTCTATCCCGTCTTTCCCTGCTTTTTTTCCATCAACATCAACAGCCGTGCCAATCAGTGTCATATATTGAACTGTCGTTGCAACATTACTCGCTTTTGAAAGAGTTACGGTAAATTTAATCGTTGCTGTTTTACTACTCCCTCCCTCAACAGCAACATAGGCATCTTTGATATTGACCTCATTGTTTATTGTTTCAACACTATAGTTCCAAGCTGTTCCTTCATCATTAGTTGCTAAGATTACTTGCAATTCATCAGAATTGCCTTTGGGAATTTGCACTGTTCCAGTTTTACCACCCGATACATATCCTGTATTAAGGATATCTTTCCCTTCATAACGCAGGATAAGATTGTCTGGAATCGTGTACATTTGATAGGAATACTGGACTATACGGCCACTCTTTGAATCTAGCTTAAGGGTTTTCTGACTTCCCTCAAATCCACCACTAACCCAACCAGTCGATGCTTGCTCAATCTGAATAAGTTGACCATCTATAACAACAGTTGCTACGTCGTTCTTTCCTCTTAAATATTGTAGTTTTTCATCATTTAAAATTTGCCCTCGCACTAAATCAGAAAAAATTTCTCCTTCATCACCAGGCGCATCCGCCACGTTAATTCTAGAATCTACCCAGTGACCAATTTCTTCCAATAAAACCTGAGCGATTATCTCTGGATGTGACTGATTTTTGCTGATAAACTCTTGGGCAAGATAAATACGATTAGTATCTCTTGAAAAAGCTCCCAAAGCTCCATTAATTTCTTGAGATGAACGAATTTCAATTTGAGGCAAACTCGCAAAATCGCCTTTTGCCCAAGCAGTAGAAAGACCAAGCGCAGAATTACGTATAAAATTGTCTCCAAAAGCCATCTGCATCTTGGAGAGGAAATCGGGTTCAGTCGCAAAGTGTCTCAGATATTGCCTTACTTGTAAAAACGCATTTTCAAACACATTTAAAGAATCTTGTGAGGACAAGAATAAAAAATTATCACTCGAAACGTTATAGGCAAATCCAGTCAACTTATCTATCGTAAGGACTAGAGAATTATTTTTAGTCATAGAAAAATTATTGGGAATCTATGGAAATTCACTACTAATGAGAAAGCTTTGGTTAAAATTACTGTTGTCTAAAAAAATACGGAATATAAAAATTATTATTAACATAAATCGCACAAGTGTTGAATCCTGCAATAAAACTTTACAATCTTTGCATTTTACCCAGGTAAAATCCCCGAAACGAAAACGCCGCAAAAAATATAAATAAAGCTTGCACTGAGCCAAGCCGAAGTGTCGGGATAGGGCATTGCCACGACTCTAAACGGGCGCAGAGACAGAGTAAGACTAGCAACGGTTAGCGTCAGTCGGTGAAGCGTCAAAAATCACCGCACCTTTAGGTCAGTGAGTATGTCAATCCTATTCCTGCCGCAATACCTCAATAAAAAAAGGTTTAGCTTCATACTAAACCCTCATAAAAAGCAGTTATTCGACACACCAGGAGTAATATAAATCTACTTTTATAGCAACTGCATCTTCCTATGGAGTGTATTTATTTGTCTACGGTTATGATATAGCAGCTATCAGCGGTCAGCAATTAGTGGTAAAAAGATTATTTTCAGCAGTTTTACCACTGGATAGTGAAAAAAATAC